>CBJMQH010000024.1:0-19196 GCA_966431825.1 uncultured Trinickia sp. | reverse complement strand
CGTCGTGCAGGGCCTGCGTGCCGCGGGCGTCGATGCGCATCCGTTCGACCCGGCCGAGCGGCCGCTCTCGGCGCTTAAGGACGAGGGGTTCGTGCGCGCGTTCAACGCCCTGCATGGCGGCTATGGCGAAAACGGCCAGATCCAGGGTGCGCTCGATTTTTACGGGATCCGCTATACGGGTAGCGGCGTGCTCGGCTCGGCGCTCGGTCTCGACAAATTCCGCACGAAGCTCGTCTGGCAGCAGACGGGCGTGCCCACGCCGCCGTTCGAAACGGTGCTGCGCGGCGACGACTACCGTGCGCGCGCAACCGAGATTGCAGCGAAGCTCGGCTTGCCGCTGTTCGTGAAGCCCGCCAGCGAGGGCTCGAGCGTTGCGGTGACGAAAGTGAAGCGCGCCGACGCGCTGCCGGCTGCGCTCGAGGAAGCGGCGAAGTTCGACAAGATCGTCGTTGTGGAAAAGAGCATCGAAGGCGGCGGCGAATACACGGCTTGTATCGCGGGCGACCTCGACTTGCCGCTGATTCGCATCATCCCGGCCGGCGAGTTCTACGACTACCACGCGAAGTATGTGGCCGACGACACGCAGTACCTGATTCCCTGCGGTCTCTCGCCGGAGCAGGAAACGCGTTTCAAGGCGCTGGCACGCCGTGCGTTCGACGTGCTCGGCTGCACGGATTGGGGGCGTGCGGACTTCATGGTCGATGCGGCGGGCGAGCCGTATTTCCTCGAAGTGAACACGGCGCCCGGCATGACCGATCACTCGCTGCCGCCGAAGGCCGCCCGTGCCGTCGGCATCAGCTACGAAGCACTCGTCGTCGCCGTGTTGGCGCTGACTTTGAAGGACTGACGCGACCGCCATGTGGAACAACGTTCGCCAGCTCAACCTTGCCGCGAGTGCGCTCTTTGCGCTGGCGGTGCTCGCGCTTGTGGCCGCGGGCGGTTACTGGCTCACGCAGCGGCCTGCGTTCGCGCTGCGCGCGATCACGGTCGGCGGCGATACCGAGCACATCAATGTGCCGACGGTGCGTGCCGGTGTGATCGGACGTCTGCGCGGCAACTTCTTCACCGTCGACCTCGACGTGGCCCGGCAGGCTTTCGAGCAGATGCCTTGGGTGCGCCGCGCGAGCGTGCGCCGTGTGTGGCCGAATGCGCTTGCCGTGACGCTCGAGGAGTACAAGCCGCTCGGCACGTGGGGCAGCGATCAGCTCGTGAGCGAAGACGGCGAACTGTTTACGGCGAACCAGGGCGAGCTCGACGGAGAATTGCCGGCGTTCGACGGACCCAACGGTACGGCGAAGGAAGTCGTCGCGCGCTACTTCGATTTCAAGAAGTGGTTGGCGCCGCTCGGGGCGAGCCCCGAAGAAGTCACACTTTCGCCGCGCTATGCATGGACCGTGAAACTGTCGAACGGAACGCAGATCGAATACGGCCGTGAGCGCGACCCGTCGACGCTCGCCGAACGCAGCAAGCGGCTCACGGCGGCATGGGGCGCGGTGACGGCGCGCTGGGGCAAAGATATCGAATACGCGGACTTGCGCTATCCGAACGGTTTTGCGATTCGGGCGGCGGGGATGCGCTTCATTACGAATACGACCGCAGGCAAAGCCGCGAAGTAACACATCACACGCAATGAGCACGCTATGAGTAAAGACTACAAGGATCTGCTGGTTGCTCTCGACATCGGCACGGCCAAGGTCGTGGCGGTAGTCGCCGAGCTTCGGGGGGAAGGCCACTACGAAGTGATCGGATTGGGGCAGAGCGAATCGAAGGGGCTCAAAAAAGGCGTCGTGGTGAACATCGAGGCCACTGTGCAGTCTATCCAACGTGCGCTCGAGGAAGCGGAGCTGATGGCCGACTGCAAGATCACGAATGTGTTCACGGGTATCGCCGGCAGCCACATCCGCAGCTTCAATTCGAGCGGCATGGTGGCGATCAAGGACAAGGAAGTGACGCAGGCCGACGTCGCGCGCGTGATCGAAACGGCGAAGGCGATCAACATCCCGACCGATCAGCAGGTGCTGCACATCCTCACGCAGGAATTCATCATCGACGGGCAGGAGGACGTGCGCGAGCCGATCGGGATGAGCGGAATCCGGCTCGAAGTGAAGGTGCATATCGTGACGGGGGCGGTGTCGGCAGCGCAGAACATCGTGAAGTGCGTGCGCCGTTGCGGGCTCGAGGTCAACGATCTGATTCTGCAGCCGCTCGCGTCGTCGCTGGCGGTGCTGACCGAAGACGAAAAGGAACTCGGTGTCGTGCTCGTCGACATCGGCGGCGGCACGACGGACATCGCGATCTTCAGCGAGGGCGCGATCCGCCATACGGCCGTGATTCCGATCGCAGGCGATCAGATTACGAGCGATATCGCGATGGCGCTACGTACGCCGACGCCCGATGCGGAAGACATCAAGGTGGATTACGGCATCGCGAAACAGGCGCTGGCCGATCCCGACGAGATGATCGAAGTGCCGGGGCTCGGCGAGCGCGGACCGCGCACGCTCTCGCGCCAGGCACTCGCGGCCGTTATCGAGCCGCGTGTCGAAGAATTGTTCTCGCTCGTGTATCAGGTCGTGCGCGAGTCGGGCTACGAAGAGCTGCTGAGCTCGGGCGTCGTGTTGACGGGCGGTGCGTCGATGATGCCGGGCATGGTCGAGTTGGGCGAAGACATTTTCCTGAAGCCGGTGCGTATCGGCGTGCCGGAATATGCGGGCGGACTGGCCGATGTCGTGCGCAATCCGCGTTATTCGACGGCGATGGGCTTGCTCGTCGAGGGCTCGGCGCAGCGCATGCGCGGCCGCAAGGTCGCGGTGCAGTCGGGCTCGATGGGACAGGTGTTCTCGCGAATGAAAGAGTGGTTCTTGGGCAATTTTTAACGATGGTTCCGACGCGGATCCAATGCGTCGAACCCATCGCGGCAGTTGAAGGTAAGGAAAAGCGCGGGTGCCGGCGGCTCGCGCGCGAGCAGGGGGCGTGCCCGTTTCTCCTGCCGGATAACGGCCGATGAGCAGGCTTTTTCTTGACGGAGGCAATATGGAATTCCAGATGCTGGAAACGGAAACCAACGGCACCATCATCAAGGTGGTGGGCGTTGGCGGTGCAGGCGGCAACGCCGTGCAGCACATGATCAACAAGGGTGTCCAGGGCGTCGATTTCGTCGTCATGAACACTGACGCCCAAGCGCTATCGCGTGCGCGCGCAACGAACGTGATTCAGCTTGGCAGCACGGGGCTTGGCGCCGGTGCGAAGCCCGAGATGGGACGTGCGGCGGCCGAAGAAGCGCGCGAGCGGATCGCCGATGCACTGCGTGGCGCGCACATGGTGTTCATCACCGCGGGCATGGGCGGCGGTACCGGCACGGGTGCTGCGCCGGTCGTTGCGCAGATCGCGAAGGAAATGGGCATCCTGACCGTGGGCGTCGTGAGCAAGCCGTTCGAGTTCGAAGGCGGCAAGCGTATGCGCGTGGCAGAAGCAGGTTCGCAGCAACTGGAGGATCACGTCGACTCGCTGATCGTCGTCCTGAACGACAAGCTGTTCGAGGTGATGGGCGATGACGCCGAGATGGACAAGTGCTTCCAGTGCGCGGACGACGTTCTGAACAACGCGGTCGCGGGCATCGCCGAAATCATCAACGTCGATGGTCTCGTGAACGTCGACTTCGAAGACGTGAAGACGGTGATGGGCGAGCAAGGCAAGGCGATGATGGGCACGGCCACGGTGGCCGGCGTCGATCGCGCACGCCTTGCGGCCGAACAGGCCGTGGCGAGCCCGCTGCTCGAAGGCGTCGATCTGTCGGGCGCGCGCGGCGTGCTCGTGAACATCACGTCGAGCCGTTCGCTGCGTCTGTCGGAAACGCGCGAAGTGATGAACACGATCAAGAGCTACGCGGCCGAGGACGCTACGGTGATCTTCGGTGCCGTCTACGACGACGCGATGGGCGATGCGCTGCGCGTGACCGTCGTGGCAACGGGTCTGGGCCGTTCGGTGGCGAGCGCGGCGAAGAAGCAGCAGCCGGCACCGATGACGCTGCTGCGCACGGGCACCGACAATCAGCCCGTGGCCGCGATGCAGCACGGCTACACGCCGACGGCTCACGCCGCAACGGCCGACTACGGCGCGTTCGATACGCCGGCGGTATGGCGCAATTCGCGTGAAACGGCAGCTTCGCACGTTCAGGCACTGCAGGAAAAGGGCGTCGATACGTACGACATTCCCGCGTTCCTGCGTAAGCAAGCGGACTGACGCCTGGCGCGTTGTGTCGGACGCGAGTTCAGTGTCGAAGCTGTGCACTGGGCGCTCATGAACGAGCGGAGCCGCACGATGAACGAGAACGGCGTAAGACGGCATCGGCCCGTCGAACGGGCTACCGGCGCCGGTAACCGCCACGTTTCCGCGACGCGGAGCGAGCGGTTGCCGGCCCGTGGTCGGCCCGGCACGAGGGGGGCTACCCGCGGCAAGCATCTGCATGCGGGTGGAACGCTCTGCGATCGGCGGGCATGGCTGCGCGCGAGCCGGTAGGCCCGGCGGGAAGCGCCGGCCGCTAGTCGGCGCCAGGTGACGGTCGCTCCTTCACGCATTGCGGGCACGATGCGCGAACGGGCGGCGGCGGAGCGACGCCCGGGCGCGGCGTGGTCAAGACGCCTCGCCTTCGGTGGGCGCGAATCCCTGGGCAACGCGTGAGCGTTGCGCGCGGTCAACGTCCGCTACGATTTTTGTGACGGTCCATGACCGTCGCTGACGGTACCTGCCGACCCAGGCGGGCCGGCCGTGGGAACGCCTCCATCCCACGCGCCGGCCCGGCTTGTTCCTCACTGGGGCGCATGTCAAGGTAATGACGCGAAACAGATTGATACGTCAGCCCAAACGCGGCCGACGCCGAAATGAAGTATAATCTGCCCTATGGAATGAAAAAATCCGATTGAGAAAGTTAATCGGTCCAGAATCGAATTCAAGAACGGATCGAACACGCGAACCGAAAATGCCATGTTGAAGCAACGCACTATCAAGTCGATCGTCAAGACAGTCGGTATCGGCCTGCACTCCGGGCGCAAGGTCGAACTGACGCTGCGTCCCGCTGCGGCCAACACGGGCATCGTGTTCTCGCGGGTGGACCTGCCGGTTGCGGTCGATATTCCGGCTTCGGCGCTTTCGATCGGCGACACGCGTCTTGCTTCGGTGCTGCAGAAGGACGGTGCGCGCGTATCGACGGTCGAGCACTTGATGTCGGCGTGCGCGGGCCTCGGCATCGACAATCTCTATGTCGACGTCACGGCTGAGGAAATTCCGATCATGGACGGCAGTGCTGCGTCGTTCGTGTTCCTGATCCAATCGGCCGGCATCGAAGAACAGAACGCGCCGAAGCGGTTCATCAAAGTGACGAAGCCCGTTGAAGTACGCGAGGGCGACAAGGTCGCGCGTCTCGAGCCGTACTTCGGTTTCAAGCTGAAGTTCACGATCGAGTTCAGCCACCCGGCGGTCGACAAGACGGGCCAGGCGCTCGAAGTCGACTTCGCGACGACGTCGTACGTGCGCGAAATCGCGCGCGCCCGCACGTTCGGTTTCGCGCACGAAGTGGAAATGATGCGCGAACTGGGTCTCGCGCGCGGCGGCAGCATGGACAACGCGATCGTGCTCGACGAGTACCGCATCCTGAACAACGACGGGCTGCGCTACGACGACGAGTTCGTGAAGCACAAGATGCTCGACGCGATCGGCGATCTGTATGTCGTCGGTCATCCGCTGCTGGCGGCCTACACGGCCTACAAGTCGGGCCACGGTTTGAACAATGCGTTGCTGCGCGAGTTGCTTGCGCACGAGGACGCCTACGAAATCGTGTCGTTCGACGACGCGCAACAGGCGCCGCGCGGTTTCGGCTACGAGGTCCAGACGGCTACGGCCTGAATCGGGCTCCGGTTTTTCGGGGAGCGAACAAAAAAAGCGGCCTGCGGGCCGCTTTTTTTGTTACCTGTGCTCAGCGTCCGCGCAGCAGATCGATCATTTCTTGTCCGGGCCGCCGCGGCCATGCCGGGCGGCCATGCGCGCAAGCGCCTCCTGCAGCGGCGACGGGGCCAGTCGATCGGCGAGCGTCGCCAGCGCATCGGCGCCGGCCGGCGTCATGCGCGCCTGCTTGGGCCCGGGCGGCTCGGCGCGGGGCTTGGGGCGAACCTTCACGGCGAGTGCGCGGACGTTCCAACCGCGTTGCTGCAGATCGGACAAAAGACGCGGTTCGAGGTGCCGCAAGCGCGCAGCCAGCGCGCTGTGGGCGGCGAACAGGGCAAGCGTCCCGTCCTTGATGAAACCCGGCTCGATGCCGGTCGCAAGATAATCGGGCAGCAATTGCCGCAAGTCGCGCTCGAGCGCGGCGATTTGCTCGACCCCGGCGCGCAGGGCAGCAAATGCGTCGGTGCGGCCCAGCACTTCGGCAACCGGTTGCGCGGTGCGCGTACGGCTCGGACGTTGGAAGGAAAAGCGGCTCATGGTCGGTGCGCGGCGCGCGCCGATGCGAACGCGCATGGGCAGATTTTCGACATGGTGCCGGCATTGTAACCGTGCGGTGCTTGCACCGGGGGTACGGTGCCGCGGCAGGCCGCGAACGCTTGCGCCGCCCATCGTTTGCCGACACGGAACGTTAAGGCTCGCGTGCTAAAATGCGCGATTCGAATTCACTCATGGAATAAGCCGCCGAGGCACTCGGATCCGGTACGCCCGCGGGCCCTCCCGCAGGCGGGCAGCGCGCGATGCGCGCGGTACCGGCCAAGCCGCGACGCAAACCCGACCCGATGACCACCGGTTTTCTCCAAAAGATCTTTGGCAGCCGCAACCAGCGGCTCGTCAAGCAGTATCAAAAGACCGTCGCGGTGATCAATGCGCTCGAGCCGCAAATCGAGCAATTGACGGATGACCAGCTGCGCGCGAAGACCGACGAATTCCGGCAGCGCGTAGCGAGCGGCGAGTCGCTCGACAAGCTGCTGCCCGAGGCGTTCGCCGTCTGCCGCGAGGCGAGCCGGCGCGTGCTGAAGATGCGGCACTTCGACGTGCAGATGATCGGCGGTATGGTGCTGCATTACGGCAAGATCGCCGAAATGCGCACGGGCGAAGGCAAGACGCTCGTCGCCACGCTCGCTGCCTACCTTAACGCGCTGTCGGGGCGCGGCGTGCACGTCGTCACGGTCAACGATTACCTCGCGCAGCGCGACGCCGAATGGATGGGCCGGCTGTACAACTTCCTCGGTCTCTCGGTCGGTATCAATCTCTCGCAGATGGACCACGAGACGAAGCAGGCGGCCTACGCAGCGGACATCACGTACGGCACGAACAACGAGTTCGGCTTCGACTATCTGCGCGACAACATGGTCTATGAGACCGACGCCCGCGTGCAGCGCTCGCTGAACTTCGCGATCGTCGACGAAGTCGACTCGATCCTCATCGACGAAGCGCGTACGCCGCTCATCATTTCGGGTCAGGCGGAAGACCATACCGACCTCTATGTGCGGATGAACGCGTTGCCGCCGCTGCTCGAGCGCCAGATCGGCGAAGAGCGCGCCGACGGCACGGGCATCGAGAAGCCGGGCGACTACACGCTCGATGAAAAGGGCCGGCAGGTGTTCCTCACCGAATCGGGCCACGAGAAGGCAGAGCGCATGCTCGCCGAGTGGGGGCTGATCGGCGAGGGCGAGAGCCTGTACGCACCGCAGAACATCACGCTGATGCACCACGTGTATGCGGCGCTGCGCGCACACACGCTGTTCTACCGCGATCAGCACTATGTCGTGCAGAACGGCGAAGTGATCATCGTCGACGAATTCACGGGCCGTCTGATGGCGGGCCGCCGGTGGTCCGATGGTCTCCATCAGGCGGTCGAAGCCAAGGAGCACGTGAAGATTCAGAGCGAGAACCAGACGCTCGCCTCGATCACGTTCCAGAACTACTTCCGCATGTACGGCAAGCTGTCGGGCATGACGGGTACGGCCGATACGGAAGCGTACGAATTCAACGAAATCTACGGACTCGAGACGGTCGTCATTCCGACGAACCGGCCGCCCAAGCGGATCGACCGCCAGGATCAGATCTACAAGACGGCGAAGGAGCGCTACGACGCCGTCATCCGCGACATCCGCGAATGCTACGAGCGCGGCCAACCGGTGCTCGTCGGCACGACCTCGATCGAGAACTCGGAACTGCTTTCGCATCTGCTGACGAAGGCCGGCTTGCCGCACGAAGTGCTCAACGCGAAGCAGCACGCGCGCGAAGCGGCAATCGTTGCCGAAGCCGGCCGCCCGAAGCGGATCACGATCGCCACGAACATGGCCGGTCGCGGTACCGACATCGTGCTGGGCGGCAACGTCGAAAAGCAGGCCTCGCTACTCGAAGCCGACGAATCGGTGCCGGCCGAAGAGAAGGCCCGCCGCATCCAGACGCTGCACGACGAGTGGCAGACGCTGCACGATCAGGTGAAAGCTGCGGGCGGCCTGCACATCATCGGTACCGAGCGTCACGAATCGCGCCGGATCGACAACCAGTTGCGCGGCCGTGCCGGCCGTCAGGGCGACCCTGGCTCGTCGCGCTTCTATCTGTCGCTCGAAGACCCGCTGCTGCGGATTTTCGCGGGCGACCGCGTGCGTGCGATCATGGACCGTCTGCGCATGCCCGAGGGCGAGGCGATCGAAGCGGGTATCGTCACACGTTCGATCGAATCGGCCCAACGCAAAGTCGAGGCGCGCAACTTCGACATCCGCAAGCAGCTGCTCGAATACGACGACGTTGCCAACGATCAGCGCAAGGTGATCTACCAGCAACGCAACGAATTGCTCGAAGCGCATGACATCGCCGAGACGATCGGTGCGATGCGTCGCGCCGTCATCACCGATGTCGTCCAGCAGTTCATTCCGGCCGGCAGTATCGAAGAGCAGTGGCAGGCGCCGGAGCTCGAGGAAGTGTTGCGCAACGAGTGGCAACTCGACCTCGCGATCCAGGAAATGATCAACGAGGCCAATTCGATCAATGCAGACGAGATCCTGCAAGCGGTGATCGAGGCCGCCGACGAAAGCTACGAAACGAAGGTCGCGCTCGTGGGCCGCGAGTCGTTCAGCGCATTCGAGCGTTCGGTCATGCTGCAAACGCTTGATCGCTTCTGGCGCGAGCATCTGGCCGCGCTCGATCACTTGCGTCAGGGCATCCATCTGCGCGGCTACGCCCAGAAGAACCCGAAGCAGGAGTACAAGCGCGAGGCGTTCGAGCTGTTCGAGGCGCTGCTGAACGTCGTGAAGACCGAAGTCACGCGCATCGTGATGAACGTCCAGATCCAGTCGCCGGAGCAGCTCGAAGAGGCGGCCGAGCAGCTCGAAGAGCAAGGCGGTCATCTCGAGAACGTCGAATTCCGTCACGCCGAGTTTGCGGAGGCGGCTGCGCCGGCGGCCGTCGCGGCGGTCGCAGCCGATGCCGCCGCCGAGATGGTCGAACAGGCGATGAGCCACAACGCGCATGACAGCGCGCCGGGCGCCGACGGCGTGCCGAAGGTCGGCCGCAACGATCCGTGCCCGTGCGGCAGCGGCAAGAAGTACAAGCAGTGCCACGGCAAGCTTGCTTGACGTGGAATCCCGGCGCGCAGCACGCGCGCCGTTTTTTTTGAGCGGCTACAAGAACAGGTCTTAGACATGGCTGTCAATTTCCCTTCGATCGATCCCGCGCAACTCCATCCCGTCGCCGGCGTGACGCTGGGCTGGGCCGAAGCGCACATCCGCAAACCGAATCGCAAGGACGTCCTCGTGATGTCGCTCGAGGCGGGTGCGACGGTAGCGGGCGTTTTCACGGCGAACCGCTTCTGCGCGGCACCGGTGACCGTCTGCCGCGAGCATCTCGATCGCGTGCGTTCGGGGGGCGAAGGGATTCGTGCGCTCGTCGTAAACACCGGCAATGCGAACGCCGGCACCGGTGAGCCCGGCCTTGCTCACGCGCGTGAAACCTGCGCCGAGCTCGCACGCCTCGCAGGCATCGCCGCCGAGCAGGTACTCCCGTTTTCGACGGGCGTGATCCTGGAGCCGCTGCCGGTCGAGCGCCTGAAGGCTGGCCTGCCGGCCGCGCTGGCCAATTTGCGTGCCGCCAACTGGTACGACGCCGCGCAGGCCATCATGACGACCGATACGTTGCCGAAGGCCGCGTCGCAGCAGGTCACGATCGACGGCCACACCGTGACGCTGACGGGTATCAGCAAGGGCGCCGGCATGATCAAGCCGAATATGGCGACGATGCTCGGCTTCCTCGCCTTCGACGCGAGCGTGGCGCAGCCGGTGCTAGACGTCCTCGTGAAGGAAGTGGCTGATCGCTCGTTCAACTGCATCACGATCGACGGCGATACGTCGACGAACGATTCGTTCATCCTGATCGCCTCGGGCAAGTCGAGCCTGCCGAACATCACTTCGACCGACTCGCCGGCCTACCGCGCCCTGCGCGATGCCGTCGTGGGCGTGGCGCAGACGCTCGCGCAACTGATCGTGCGGGACGGCGAAGGGGCGACGAAATTCATGACGGTGCGCGTCGAAGGTGGCGCGAGCGTGGCCGAATGCCGTCAGATCGCCTACGCGATCGGCCACTCGCCGCTCGTGAAGACCGCGTTCTATGCGTCCGATCCCAACCTCGGCCGGATTCTCGCCGCGATCGGCTATGCCGGCGTCGGCGATCTCGACGTCGCGAAGATCGACCTGTACCTCGACGACGTCCATGTCGCGAAGGCCGGCGGACGGCATCCCGACTATCGCGAAGAGGACGGTCAGCGCGTCATGAAACAAAGCGAGATCACGATTCGCGTCGTACTCGGCCGCGGCACCGCCGACGCCACGATCTGGACCTGCGACCTGTCGCACGAGTACGTCAGCATCAACGCCGACTACCGTTCCTGACTCGCGCCCATGGACAAGCTCGAACAGTTCCTGACGCGCGCGGAAGCGCTGCTCGCGCGCGTCGAAGCGGTGCTGCCGCCGGCTGCACCCGCGCCCGACTGGCATGCATCGGTGGCGTTTCGTTGGCGCAAGCGTCAGAGCCGCGGATTCTTGCAGCCGGTCACCGCGATTTCTTCCATTTCGCTCGACGACTTGTGCAACGTCGACCGTCAGAAGGCGCTCATCGAGCAGAACACGCGCCAGTTCGTGCAAAAGCGGCCCGCGAACAACGTGTTGCTGACCGGTGCGCGCGGTACGGGCAAATCGTCGTTGATCAAGGCCTGCCTGAACGCTTACGCAGCCGATGGCCTGCGCTTGATCGAAGTGGACAAGGACGATCTGCACGACCTTGGCGACATCACCGATCTCATTGCTTCGCGGCCCGAGCGGTTCATCATTTTCTGCGACGATCTCTCGTTCGAGGAAGGTGAGTCGGGCTACAAGGCGCTCAAAGTGGCACTCGACGGTTCGGTATCGGCGCAGTCGGACAACATGCTGATCTACGCGACGTCCAATCGCCGGCACCTGTTGCCCGAGTACATGAGCGACAACGAGACCTACAAGCACATGCCCGACGGCGAGATTCACCCCGGTGAAGTCGTCGAAGAAAAGATCTCGCTGTCCGAGCGTTTCGGCCTCTGGGTCAGCTTCTATCCGTTCAAGCAGGACGACTATCTGACGATCGTCGGCCACTGGCTCCGGCATTTCGGCTGCGACGACGCAGGAATCGAAGCTGCGCGCGGCGATGCGCTTGTCTGGGCGCTCGAGCGCGGCTCGCGTTCGGGGCGTGTTGCATGGCAGTTCGCCCGGGATTGGTCGGGACGCAGGGCGCCGGCATGACGCAGACAGACGATATGAAGCCCGCGGCACCGTCGCGGCCCGTGACGGAGGTGGCGGTCGGCGTGCTCGTCGCACCCGATGGTCGCTATCTGCTTGCACAACGGCCCGCGGGCAAGCCGTATGAAGGGTACTGGGAGTTTCCAGGCGGCAAGCTCGAGGCCGGCGAAACCGTGGAGGCTGCGCTTGCGCGCGAGCTTCACGAGGAGTTGGGCATCGATGTGACGGACTGCCACCTCTGGCACACGCTCGAACACGAGTACCCGCACGCTTACGTTCGTCTCTACTTCTGCAAGGTGACGGGCTGGACAGGCGAACCCTACGGGCGCGAGGGGCAGGCGTTCAGTTGGCAGCGGCTGCCCGTCGATGTGGCGCCGCTGCTCCCTGCTGCTATCCCCGTGCTCGAACTGCTGGCGGCGGATTAGCGTGCCGAAGGGCCGGGGCCGGCGGCGCGATTGCGAAGCAGCAGCGCCCCGCGTCCGACGGCTTGCCGCACTGTCACGGGTTCACTTCTTCCCGGATCAATTCAGGTCGCCGGACGGCGTCTCGTCGTCGGGCGGCGCTTCGTCGTTCCCGCCGATCCGATACTTTTCGTTGGCCCATGCGCCGAGATCGATCTGCTTGCAGCGCTCGGAGCAAAAGGGACGAAAACGGTTCTCGGGCGTCCAGCGGACGTCCTTGCCGCAACTCGGGCATTTGACAACGGTTACCATGGTTCTCAAAGATTCGGATTGAGGCGTTGCGTGGTGCCAGACCCGCTGTCAGACCGGCTGTCAAACCGGCTGTCAAACCGGCTGTCAAACCGGCTGTCAAACCGGCTTTTCATGCCGGCGAGCCTGCTGAAACGGGCTCGCGTCAACGGTCGTTTGCGCCTTAGAGGCTGCACAGCGTGAGCTGGAACGGCACGTCGACGTCCACGGCCCGCGGCCGCATGTCGCCGTCCTGGACCGTGAAACGGACCCATAGCATGTACTTGTTGGCACTCGCTTCGGGGATCACACCGAGCTCGGGGGAGACCCGCACCTGCATCAACTGATAGGTGCGACCCGAGAGCATCTGCTGGTAGCTGCCTTGCATCGCCATGACTTTCGACGCCTGACCCGATTCGCGCGCCAGCCGCAGGACGATCGCTGCGGCGTCCCTGAGCGGCAGCAGCGGCGTGATCCATTTGACGATGTCTTGCCGGCGATGCTCTGCCGGGCTTTGTTGCCACGCATAATAGGATGGCAGATCGAACCGGCAGGTGCCGCCCGGAATGATGGCGCGACTGCGTACGCTGGCGAGCCACTCGTTGTCTGTCAGATGCTGGCCCGTCTTGCCCTGCATTTGCGCGAGCCCGGCGAGCGTCTGCTCGATTTCACCGAGCACGGCTTCGAGCGCATTTTGCTCGATACCGGGATTGCCACGGAACGGCGCGAGGGTCTGACGCTGGCGCTCGAGCTCTTTCATCAGATCCGACTTCAGGTCGGCACGACCCGTTACTTCGGCAATTTCGAACAGCGTGGTCAACGCAACGTGGTGCTCGCGTGCGTCGTCTTGATTCAAGAAGAACGTGAAGCGCTCGAACAAATCTTCGAGGCGCAGCAGCGTGCGAATTCGCTCGTTGAACGGATACTCGTAAAGGATCAAGCGCGCTCGCCCCTGGCGTCATGGGTGATGGAATTGCAGGACATTCTAATGCCGCCGATTCCCCCCGGCAATCGCGGCATCATGCACTTTTTACGCCGGATCGGGCGCGGACGGCGGTAATTTCGGGTCGCCACCATCGAATTGCGCCCAGCGTCGCGATCGTTCGGACACCCGAGCTTAGGACTGTGTGCCCTGTGGCCGTGCTTGCGACAGGGCGAGGTAGCGCCGATGGAGGTTCAGCACGTCGGCCGTCAGGGCTTCGATCGTCCTGTGTTCATTGACCACGATGTCATGGGCGGCGGCGAGCCGGGCTTCGCGCGTCGCTTGCCGGGCAATGATTGCCAGCGCTTGATCCCGCGTGAAGGCGTTGCGCCGCATCACGCGCTCGATTTGCGTCTCGACGCTGCAATCGACCACCAGGACGCGATCGACGCGCTGCGCCCAATCTCCCGACTCGACGAGCAGCGGCACGACGACGATCTGGTAGGGGCCGCGCGCCGCGGCACGTTCGCGCTCGGTCTCGGCGCGTATCAACGGGTGCGTGATGGCTTCGAGGCGCGCTTTCGCGGTGTCGTCGGAAAAGACGAGCGCACGCATCGCGGCGCGTGCGAGCGAGCCGTCGGGTGCGACGAACGTCGGCCCGAACGTCTGCGCGATCAACGGCATGGCCGCGCCGCCCGGTGCCGTGATGCGGTGTGCGATGAGATCGGTGTCGATGATCGACACCCCTTGCGCTGCGAACAGGTCTGCGACAGTGGTCTTGCCGCTGCCGATGCCGCCCGTGAGTCCTACTGTGTACATCGAATCAGCCTCCGGCCAGATGAAACAACGGCGTGCCGACGAACAGCGTCACGGCGCCGGCCAGGGCGAGAAACGGACCGAACGGCAGCGGCTCTTCCAAGCGAAGACGGCCGGACCACAGCGCAGCGAGTCCAATCACGGCGCCCGTCACGGCCGAAATCAACAGAACCTGAGGCAGCGCGGCCCAACCGAGCCAGGCCCCGAGTGCCGCGAGCAGCTTGAAGTCGCCATAGCCCATGCCTTCGATGCCGCGCACGAAACGGAACAGCCAGTAGACCGACCACAGGAACAGATAGCCGGCAATCGCGCCGATCACCGCGCTCTGCAGGCTCGTGAATGTGTCACCGAGGTTGACGATGAGACCTGCCCAGAGCAGCGGCAGTGTCAGCGAATCGGGCAAGAGCCGCGTATCGATGTCGATCGCGCTCATGACGAGCAGCGTTGCGCAGAGCCCGAACGCGGCAAGCGCCATACCGGTAGGCCCGAAGGCCGCCAACGAGAGCGCCGCGCATGCAGCGCTCGCTGCTTCGATGGCCGGATAGCGCAGCCCGATGGTGCGCTTGCATGCCGAGCAGCGCCCGCGCAGTACGAGGTAGCTGACGAGCGGCACGTTTTCCCAGGCGCGCAGTACGTGCCCGCAGTGCGGACATGCACTGCGCGGCACGCAAAGGTTGTAGCGGGCCGGGATGCTGTCGGGCGGTGGCGCTGAGCCGGTCGCGTCGCTCAATTCGGCCTGCCAGGCCCGTTCGAGCATGATCGGCAAGCGGTGTGCGACGACGTTCAGAAAGCTGCCGATGACGAGTCCGAATGCAATCGCGAACGCGAATTGCCAGGCGCCGGGCAACGCGGCGAACAGTGCGCTGACGCCGGTTGCGGGACGGATGAAGGGATCGCTGAGTAAGGATGCGTACACTTGTATTCAAACGGTGTCGGATGGCCTGGATGCTACACCACGTTGCCGAGTTCGATGATGGGCAGATAGAGTGCAACGACGAGGCCGCCGACGACGAGCGAGAGCAGCGCGACGACGCACGGCTCGACGAGATTCGTCAGCGTCGCGAGCTGTTCGTCCACTTCGCGTTCGGCCAAGGTGGCCACATCGAGCAGCGTCGTGTCGAGTGCACCCGACTCTTCGGCGACGGCGATCGGCTGGACGAGCGAGGCGGGAAAGCAACCGAGCGCCTGCAGTGCATCGGCGAGCCGCTCGCCACGACCGAGCCGTGCTTCGAGCTCGATGTTCGCCGCGTCGAACACCGTGTTGCCGGTGGCGCGGGCGAGCGCGCCGAAGGTATCGGCAAGCGGCAACCCGGCTGCGAGCAGCATGCCGAGTGCGCGACTCCAGCGCGCGGATGCGACGGTGCGCAGCAGCGGGCCCACGACCGGCAGCACCAGTGCCGTGCGGTCGCGCCATGCACGCAATGCGCTGGAGCGTTTCAGTGCAAGCGGGATCGCGACTGCTGCGCCGACGCCGAGCACGGCCGCGGGTGCCGCAGCCTGCGCGGCTACGCGTGAGAGGGCGATCACGAGCCGCGTCGGAGTAGGGAGTGCCGCGCCGAAGGCTTCGAATACCTGCGTGAACGTGGGGACGACTGCGACCAAGAGGGCACCCGCCAGTCCCAGGGCGAGCAACAGTACGGCAGCCGGATAGGCCAGCGCCGCGCGCAATTTCGCGCGCTGTGCGGCGCGGCGTTCGCGCTCCTGCGCCATGCGCTCGAGGACGGTGGCGAGCGCCCCCGATGCCTCGCCGACTCGCACGAGCTGACGATAAAGCGTGTCGAACTGCAGGCGATAGGCACCCAGTGCCGTTGCGAAAGCGGTACCCGCGGCGACGCGCCTTGCGAGGCCACGTGCGATGCGCGGCACGTCGGTGCGCCCCGGCGCGCGTTCGAGCACCGACAGCGCGTGCAGCAAGGGGAGTCCCGCGCGCAGCAGGCCCGCGAGCTGGCGCGTGAACCCCGTGATAGCGCGCGATGATGTGCGCGGCCGGCGCGCGGGCCCGCGCGCAAGCAGGGCGACGACGATGACGTCTTCGCGAGCGAGTTGGCCACGGGCAGCATCGGCATTTTCGGCGACGAGCGATCCGTGCCGGCGGCGGCCGTCGCGTGCGATGCCGCGCCAGCGAAAGCGCGTATCGCCGGTGGACAGCGTCGTGCCTTCATCGCGATCAGCGAGCGCACCCGCCTGTCCGCCGGCGTCTGGCGTGGCGTGCGAATCGACGTTGGCTGCGCTTGCGGTCACGCGGCTGCGCGCGTCGAAATGCCTCACGCAGCCTCCGTTGCGCTGGTAGCCTCTGCGAGGCTTGTCGTGCCGTCGCGCACGCGCGCGAGGGCGGCATGCCGCAACGAGTGGACGCCGTCTGCTCTTGCCTGCGCGGCGAGCGCGAGTCCGCTTGCCCGTGTGACGATCAACTCGCGCAGCGTGGTGCTGATCGGCATGACTTGGTGCACGCCGATGCGGCCGCGGTAACCGATGTCGTGGCATGCCTCGCAGCCTTGCGCGCGAAAGGGCGCAAGTGTGGCGAGTTCGTGTTCGGCCACGCCGGCTGCCCGCAGCGCCGCATGCGAGTCCTGCGCCGGTGCGCGGCAAGCCGGGCAGAGTCGGCGCACGAGCCGTTGGGCCGTAACGAGCCGCAGTGCGGCGGCGAGGTTATACGGCGCGACACCGATATCGAGCATGCGTGCCACGGCGCCCGCTGCGTCGTTCGTGTGCAGCGTGGAGAGCACCAGGTGCCCGGTCTGCGCGGCCTTCAGCGCAACGTCGGCAGTTTCGGCGTCGCGAATCTCGCCCACCATGATGACGTCCGGGTCCTGACGCAGGAACGCGCGCAGCGCCACGGCGAACGTGAGCCCGGCCTTCTCCCGAACGCTGACTTGATTGACCCCTGCCAGGTGGATTTCGGCCGGGTCTTCGACCGAGCACAGGTTCAGCGATTGCGGATCGAGCAGGCGCATGAAGCAGTGAAGCGTGAGCGTCTTACCGCAGCCTGTCGGCCCCGTGACGAGGATGAGCCCGTGCGGCGAGCGGATCTGAGCTTCGACTTGCGCGGCCTGTCCCGGGTCGAAGCCGACGGATGCCAGGGTCAGGTCGCCCGGCAGCGGCTCCAGGCGGCGCAGCACGAGCTTTTCGCCGAACAGCGTCGGCAGCGAACTCACGCGGTAGTCCTCGTGCTTGCCGTCCGTGGCGAGGCGCAGGCGGCCGTCTTGCGGCACGCGGCGCTCGGCGATATCGAGCCGGGCCAACACCTTCACGCGGGTGACGAATGCATCGCGCAGCGCAGCCGGTGGCCGGGGCCCGCTGTGGAGTACGCCGTCGATCCGCAAACGGATGCGCCAACCGTGCGCGTCGGGCTCGACGTGGATGTCCGATGCGCCGCGACGCGCGGCGTGCGCGAGTGTGTCGGCGAGTAGCCGGACGGCGGGTGAGTCGCTGCCGTCGAGCGGCGAGGCGGGCTGCCCGATCGGCAGATCTTGAGAGCGGGACATCGGTGCACGGCGCTAAGCCGCTCCGGCGAATGCGATGTCAAATCATCGCCGGCCGGGCCCGATGGCGCAATTGTGCCTTCCGGCTAACGTTGCGTGCCGGATGTGCTTGCCGAATGCGCTTTCGGCTTGAATATCTTGACGGTGCGGATCGCCTGGTCGTCGCTTTGCAGCACTTCGAGCTGTACGCCGTTGATGCGTACGCAGACATCGCCTTCCGGAATCTCTTCGAGCGTTTCGAGCAGCAGTCCGTTCAAAGTTTTGGGGCCGTCGGTCGGCAGGCTCAGGTGGAGCCAACGGTTCAATTCGCGCAGCGGCATGGAGCCAGCGATGATGCATTCTCCTTGTTCGTTCCAGCCGCTGCGCGAGCTTGCGCTGCGGGGGATCGACGTCGTGAATTCGCCGATGAGTTCTTCGAGGATGTCTTCGGGCGTGACGAGGCCTTCGAGTTCCCCGTACTCGTTGACGACAAGGGCGGTGCGGTGCCGCGATTCCTGGAAGAACTGCAGTTGCTGGAAGACGGGCGTACCCGAGGGCACGAAGTAGGGCTCGGTCAGCATCTCCCGCAGCGTTTCCTGCGTGAGTTCCTGCCGGTGCAGGGCGGCGAGGGTCTTGCGCACGTGCAGCACGCCGAGTACGCGGTCGATGTCGCCCTGGTAGACGATCAGTTTATTGTGATAGCAGGTTTCGAGCTGGCGGACGATGTCTTCGAACGGCGCATCGAGGTCGAGCGATTCGATCCGGCGGCGCGGGATCATGACGTCGTCGACGGAGATGTTTTCGAGGTCGAACAGGTTCAGCAGGATGCTGCGGTGTTTCGTGGGCATGAAGCTGCCCGATTCGAGCACGATGGTGCGCAGCTCCTCGGTGGACAGTCGCTGTTCGCGTCCGCCCTTCGTGTTGATGTGGAGGATGGCGAGGATCGTGTTCGAGAAGAGATTCACGAGCCAGATGATCGGCTTGAGCGCACGCATCAGCGGGCCGATGATGAAGCTGGCCGGCAGCGCGATCTTTTCCGGATACGTGGCGCCGACGATTTTCGGCGTGATTTCGGCGAAGACGATGATGAGGAACGCGACGATCCCGGTGGCGACCGACAGCACGACGTTGTTACTGCCGAACGTACGTAACGCGATCGATGTGGTGAGGACGGGGATGACTGTGTTAAGCAGGTTGTTGCCGATCAGGATGACGCCGAGCAGCTCGTCGGTGCGGGCGAGCAGGCCCTGTGTGTTCTTCGCGCCGAAGGCGCCTTTGTTGGCAAGGTATTTGAGACGGTGGCGGTTCAGCGCCATCATGGCTGTCTCGGAAATCGAAAAGAAGCCCGAGACGAAGAGGAGAACGAAGACGGCGCCGATTTGCGCCCATAAAGGAAGGTGATCCACGCGTCGTGTAGGAGGCCGAAAGGGGATGGGGGAGACTATAGCAGAGCGGGTGGGGGGGGCTTAACGGCTGGACGGGTCGCCCGCTGCATCGGTGGCGCCGACCGACGGTGCCGCATGGGCGGCGCACGGGCTCG
>CBJMQH010000023.1:0-19227 GCA_966431825.1 uncultured Trinickia sp. | reverse complement strand
GCCGGCGTGGCTGGCTGGTCGAGCCGGGCTCGTCGGGATTCGGCCGGGCGGCGGCGGGCCGCTCGCTTGCGGGCCCAGATCATGACGCCCGTCGCACTCAGCGTTGCGATCGCAAGACCCAGCAGCGTGATGAAAATCCGGCCTGCCGTGCCGAGGATACGCCCCGAGTGCAATGGAAATTGCGCCTGCATGAAGATGTCGCCGGCTGAGCCGCGGCCTGGCATCACGGTGTCGACGAGTCGCCCTGTGCTCGCGTTGTAGTAGAACCAGACATTGCCGAGGCCTCGGTCGCCCCGGTCGTTTCCAGGCTCGAAAAAGCCGACGGCATACGCGTGTGTCCGCGGCACCCGATAGACGGCACCGGCGGGCGCCGTGACGCCGCGCGCGTTGGCGTCGCGAACGGCCAGGGTTACGATCTGCGCACGGGTGAGCGGCATGCTCGCCGTGCCCGCATCGCGTCTCAGTTCGCCGCGCTTCAGGGGCGCCGGGGCGAGCGACGAAAGACGGGAAACGAGCGGCCGCATGACCGTGTCGCCAAGATTCATCGAAACCGCCGTACACGCGAGCACGACCAGCCCCCCCCAGATCCAGACGCCCCCCGACCGATGAAGGTCGAAGGTCAGCGCATAGCCGCCGCGTCCGATTCGGAATGCGAAGGACTTGCGCCACGACTTCAGGCTCGGAAACGACAGTCCGAGCGCGATGAGGCCGTCGACGAGCCACATGATCGCCACGCTACCCATGAGCCATCTGCCCGCGTCGAAGCCCGCCACGAGCGGCAGGTGCAACGTGTAATGGAGCTTGTAGATGAACGGGATCAGGTTCAGTCGCGAAAGCGAGAACGCCCCCCATTGCCGGCGAGCCTGCACGACGCCTGTCGCCGGATCGGCGGCGAGTTCGTCGAAGCCGAGCACATAAGGGCGGCCCGTCGTTGAGTCGACGCGCGGCGCCACGCGCATCCGCAGCGTCGCGCCCGGCTCGGCCCTGAGCGACAGATAGGTCACCTCGATGCGCGGATCGGCGGCTTCGACACGACGCGCAACCTCGAACGCGGACAACGCAGGGCCGGTCGAGTTTGCGCGATAGAACGCGGGGTTCAGCACCGCATCGAGCGGACGATTCCACGCAATGACCGCGCCGGTGAGACCCGCGACAAACAGGAATGCTGCCGTCGCGAGCCCCACCCCCCGATGCAGACGCACCCAGATGCGTCTCGCCGAGCGCTCCGGCCTTTCCCCTCTCGTTCCCATCGTTGCGCGCCTTGCCTGGTGTTCGATGCCGATCGAATAGTTACGTAATACGAATCACTCGCATTATCATTATCTTTCGATCTGTTGTCAAAGACGCTCATCCCAGCGCGAGTGCCGGCGCACACCTATGCTTGATTCGGTACGGCGCACCTTTCTCGTTCGTCAGAACCGGAATAAACCGTTTCCCCAGGCCGTTATTCATCGGGTGAACGTCGCTGCGTCGGCGTCGCTGCGCCCGACCCAAAACCTGCGTCGCGCAGCTGTTCGCCGGGAAACGACAAAACGCGTCGGAGGGCCCTTCAAATGAAATCGCAACGTCTTATCGCAGCATCGTGCGCTGCGCTCGCGCTTGCCCTGGCATCCCTCGCTGTGACCGGCTGCGCGTCGGCGAGCGATGGTGCCACCGCGCCGGCGAGCGGCTATTCGAGCCACGGCTCGGGTAGCGGCTACTGATCAGCTTTGCCGATCGGCCATCGGGCTTGCCGTCGTGAGCTTCGAGACGGACGTCGTATCCGGGCTGCCGCAACTGCGGCGCTACGCGCGCGCGCTCACGGGCGACGCGGCGTGGGCCGACGACCTCGTGCAGGACACTGCGGAACGCGCCCTCTCGCGCATCGGGTCATTCCGCCCGGGCAGCAACCTGCGCGCATGGCTGTTCACGATCCTGCGCAACCTCTATATCGATCAGTTTCGCGCGCGCCGCGAAATCGCCGTTGACGACGAAAGCGCACCGTGGCGCACGCTCGAAGCGCCGCATAGCGAAGTCGACGGTCTCGTCTTGCGCGACGTGCAGCACGCGCTCTATCAACTGCCGCTCGAACAACGCGAAGTATTGTTGCTTGTCTGTGTCGAAGAACTGCGCTATCAAGAGGCCGCGAGCGTACTCGGCGTGCCGATCGGCACCGTGATGTCGCGTCTTGCGCGGGCACGCGAACACATGCGCGTGATGCTCGACGGCGAACGGCATGCATCGCCTGCCGCACTCAAGATCGTGAGGAACCCGAATTGAACGGCGAACCGCATGAGAACGGCCCACCGGCCGACACGCTCGCCGCGCTCGGAGCCTACATGGACGGCGAGTCGTCCGATGCCGACCGCGCCGCATGCGTCGAACTGCTCGCACGCGATGCGTCCGCCCGCGAGCGTCTGCATGCCTGGCGCGCCCAAAAGGCGGCGCTGCAGGCGCTCTACGCGACGCCGGTCGATACGACGCCGGCCCTCGTCGTGCGCACGCGCCCCGCGTGGTGGCGCCGCGCCGCGCTTGCGGCCTGCTGGCTCGTCGCGGGCGCCGGCCTCGGCTTCGCTGCGCGCGATATCGCGACAACCTATTTCGGGGCCGGCGCGCAAGCGAGTGCATTCGCACGCAGGGCCGATATCGCCTATGCCGTGTATGCCCCGGAGGAGCGGCACCCGGTCGAAGTGCCCGCCGCCGATCGCGCACACCTGATCGCATGGTTGTCGAAACGGCTCGATCGGCCTTTAGCGGTGCCGTCGCTCGACGAATACGGCTACGCGCTCGTCGGTGGCCGCTTGTTGCCTGGCGAGGGCGGCCCGGCGGCGCAGTTCATGTACGAAGGCGCCAGCGGCACGCGGCTCACCCTCTACGTCACCCGTGCGACGCACGACGAGTCCGACTTCAAGGTATTGCGCGCCGGCACCCGCAGTACGTTCTATTGGGTGAACGATCGAATGGGCTACGCGATGTCGGGCTCGATCCCCGAACTGAAGCTGCGGGCCATCGCCACCGATGTGTGCGCCTCGCTCGGCGGGCGGCCTCAGCGCTGGCAGTGACACAGGCGCCGCGCATACGGGTGCGGCACGTCCCGCGGACGCGCGCCTCACTCGGCGATGCGCTGATCCCGTGCGCCCGGTGCAGCCGTCAGCCCGTGCACCGAGACTGCCAGCCCGCCGTCCTCGCGATTGCGCAGCGTCAGCGAACCGCGGTGCCGCTTCACGATCCGCGAGACGATCGCAAGCCCGAGCCCGCTGCCTTGCTCGGCGACACCCAGCGCGCGATAGAAGCGATCGCACACGCGCGCGAGTTCGTCCTCGGCAATGCCCGGGCCGCTGTCGCACACCTCGAACCCGATACGCGCCCCTTCGCGCCGCAGCACCACATCGACGCGGCCGCCGCGCGGCGTGTAGCGAATCGCGTTGTCGAGCAGATTACTGAGCAGTACTGTCAATGCATGTCCCTCGCCCAGGACATCGAGCGCGTCGTCGGCATTCGCGGGCGGCGCAAACTCGACGCCGAGGTCGATCTCCTTTTCCTCGGCGAGCAGCGAAAAATCGCCGACGGCCTGCTGAGCGAGGCGACGCAGGCTGACGGGATGCATGGCGTGGACCGGCTGTGCATCCTCCCGTGCAAGCGCGAGCAACTGCTGCACAAGGTGAATCAGGCGATTGAGCCGCGCCTCGATGCGCGCAATCGTATCGGGGTCGCCGCGCACCGACCCATCGCGCACGGCCGCTTGCAATTGCAGCTGCAGTGCGGCAAGCGGCGAGCGCAGTTCGTGCGCCGCGTCCGCCACGAACGTGCGCTGTGCCTCCGAAGCGAGTTTTAGCCGCGCGAGCAAATCGTTGACGGCGTCGACGAGCGGACGGATCTCGACCGGCATCGCGCCCGGCATGGACAGCGGCTCCAACGATTCGAGCGAGCGCGTGGACAAGCCGCGCGAGACCGCGCCGACGGGCACGAAGGCGCGCGAGACGACGACGAGCACAAGCGCGATCGTCACCGGCAACAGCAACGCGAGCGGCCAGAGCGTGCGCAACGCAAGCCGCAGCGCCATCACGTCGCGCACCGCGACCGGCTGGGCGACCTCAATAAACCGGTCCGCCTGTCGAAGTCCGAAAAGCCGCCAGTGGGTCTCTTTGCGCTCGATCGTGCGAAAGCCCTCCACGAACCGCTCGAAGGGCAAGTCGCGCCCGGATTGGAAAACCATTCGCCCCTGCGCGTCCCAAATACCGATGACGATGCGGTCGTCGGACAGATCGTGAAGATCCTTGCCCTTCTCCCAAACACCTTGTGCCACCGTGATTTCATGCGGCAGCGAGACGGCCACGGCGCGCAATTCGTAATCGAAGAGTTCGGCGGCCTCCTCGCGTGCTGTTCGGAAGATCCCATAGCCGGCCGCAGCCGAAGCGGCAACGAAGCCGAGCATGAGCCACCCGAGCAACCAGCGCTTGATCGACTTCATGGGCAAAGACTTCATGCCACGCGCTTCAAGCGGTAGCCGACGCCGCGGACCGTCACGATCTCGTCGGCACCGATTTTCCGCCGCAAGCTGTGCACGTGGACTTCGAGCGCGTTACTGCCGACTTCCTCACCCCAGCCGTAAAGCTTCTCTTCGAGTTCGGGACGCGTAAAAACACGCGTGGGCATCTCGATCAACGCACGCAGCAGCGCGAACTCGCGCGGCACGAGGGCAACCGGTATGCCGGCTTTCGTCACCTCGTGGGCAGCCGGGTCGAGCGTCAGATCCCCATGCGCGTAGACGGGCTGCTTTTGCCCTGTGCGGCGGCGCAGCAGCGCACGCACGCGCGCCGCCAGTTCGTCGAGATCGAACGGTTTGACGAGGTAATCGTCGGCACCGGTGTCAAGGCCCCGTATGCGCTCGTCGACCGCATCGCGGGCAGTCAGCACGATCACCGGCGCCTCACCCCCGGCCTGGCGGTAGGCATGCAGTACGGCGATCCCGTCTTTCTTGGGCAAGCCCAAATCGAGCAGCACGAGGTCATAGACGCCATTGGCGAGCGAAAGCTCGGCGGCTCGGCCGTCGCAGGCCCAATCGACCGCATAGCCTGCACGTTTGAGCGCGTCCTGCACCGGCTCGGCAATCATCCGGTCGTCTTCGACCAACAGCAAACGCATGTCCTTTCCCCTGGCCCGAATGCGACAGGATGGCAGAATCGAGCTTAACGCACGCTTAACAGGCAAGTGCTCCCAGACACACGCCGATTATGCCCCTTCTGCCGCCCTCGTCCCGTCCCGTTCTCGCCGCCGTTCCGCGAACGGTCTGGTTGCTCGGCTTCGTCAGCCTCTTCATGGATCTGTCCTCCGAGCTCATCCATGCGCTGCTGCCGCTCTTTCTCGTCTCGACGATGGGCATGAGCGTCGCGGCCCTCGGCGTCCTGGAAGGCGCTGCCGAAGCCACCGCGATGATCGTCAAACTGATTTCGGGGCCCCTGTCCGACCGGCTCGGCAAGCGCCGCGGACTGTTGCTCGCCGGGTACGGGCTGGCCGCGGTTACCAAGCCGCTGTTCCCGCTCGCCGCCGCCCCGGGGCTTGTCGTCGTCGCGCGCATCGTCGACCGGATCGGCAAAGGCATCCGCGGCGCGCCGCGCGACGCGCTCGTCGCCGATGTGGCACCGCCCGCGCTGCGCGGGACCTGTTACGGCCTTCGCCAATCCATGGATACGATCGGCGCAATCGGCGGCCCGCTGCTCGCTGTCGGACTGATGCTCGCCTTGGCCGATCACATTCGGGCCGTGCTGTGGTTCGCCGTCGTTCCGGCCTTCATCTCCGTTGCGCTCATTGCCTTCTGCATCCGCGAGCCGGCACATGCGCGCGCCCCCGCACCGTTTCGCTTCCCGTTGCACTGGCGCATGCTGCGCGCGTTGCCGCGCGCCTACTGGTTCGTCGTCGGACTTAGCGCTGCCTACATGCTCGCGCGCTTCAGCGAGGCCTTCCTCGTACTGCGTGCGCGGGACGCCGGGCTCGACCTCGCCTGGGCCCCGGCGGTAATGGTGGCGATGAACGTGGCGTACGCGCTGTCGGCCTACCCGGTAGGACGGCTGGCCGATGCGCTCGGTCGGCGTATCCCGCTTGCCATTGGCCTCGCCCTGCTGATTGCGTCCGACCTCGTGCTCGGCGCCCGAGCGAGTCCGGCCTTCGTCTTCGTCGGCACAGCGCTGTGGGGGCTGCATATGGGCTTCACCCAAGGCGTTTTCGCCGCGATGGTGGCCGACGTTGCACCGGCCCGCCTGCGCGGCACCGCGTTCGGCGTCTTCAACCTCGCGAGCGGCATCGCGCTATGGGTCTCGAGCGCAGTGGCTGGCGTGCTCTGGGACCGATACGGAGCGCCGGCCACGTTTTTCACTGGCGCGGCGCTCAGCGTCGTCCCGCTCGCGCTCGGCTGTGTGCCGGCGCGCCGCCGCTGAGGCCGAGGCTGACGCTAAGGCCAATACCCACGCCGTAAGCCGCGGCAGGCGCCGCTGCCGGGCTACATCGCAATGACGCAGTTGCGGCCGTGCTGTTTGGCACGCAGCAGCCGCTCGTCGGCGGCGCGCAGCAATGCGTCGCTCGTATTGCCGTCGGCGCCGAATTGCGCGATACCGATACTGGCCGTCACGGTGAAGCGTTCGCCGCCGAATCCGCCGATCGACTGAATCGAGGCGCGAATGCGCTCGCCGATCATCAGTGCCGCATCGAGCGCCGCCTGCGGCAGCAATACCATGAACTGACCGCCCCCAAGACGCGCGACGATCTCGTACGGGCGCATGGCCTCGCGACAGGTCTCGACCACGCGCTTCAACACACGGTCGCCCTCTTCGTGACCGAACTGATCGTTCACGCGCTTGAAGTTGTCGACATCGATTGCAAGCAGCGCAAACGGCGCCGCCCCGCGGCGCGAACGCGACACTTCGAGCTCGAGGCGGTCGATGAACTTGCGGCGATTGATCGCCCCCGTGAGCGGATCGATCGCCGCGAGTTGCTCGAGCTTCTGATTGCTGCGCTGCAACTCTTCGAGCGCGCGTTCGGTGCCGGCCATCGACTCCCTGAGCCGCGCCAGCAATTCTTCCTGGCTGTAGATCGTCGAAAACGACCGCGTAGTGTGAAATGCCTTGACGATCCCGAAGCTCAGCAGGAAGAACCCGCCCGCGAAGATCGCATGCGCGAGCCACCACATGTGATTCCACGGCTTGCCAAGCAGGAAGGCGAGCGATGACAGCGCGAACGCGGTGACCGAAATGCCGAAGATCTGCATCAGCGGAGAACGGATGCGGCGCGCGAGGAGCACCGCCACGTCGAGCAGCGAAACGATCATCGCGCCGCCTTCCAGGGAGGTCCGCACGAAATACGCCCCGGCGATCGGCGAGTTGGCGAGTACGGCTACGAGCAGATCGATCACGACGAACGCGATCAGCCACATCGCCCAATGCCAGCGGTCGCTTCGTCGTTCGGCGGGATCAGGCGGCGCGTTGTAGGACAGCAATCCGACGAACAGCAAAATCGCCATGGCCAGGCGCGACGCGGGTCCGTACAGCAGGAACAACCACATGTTGTGGTGCGCCATCGGCGTGAAGGCGCCGTGCAGCGAATAAATCACGACGAACCCGGCGAAGCCGAGCGTCATCCAGCGCAAAATCGGTTCGCCGGAGAGCCGGTAACACTGCATCGTCACGTAAGCGACAAACGCGCCTTCGAGCGTCGCGGCACCAATTGCGACCTCGTGGAACAAGTGCTCCTCGAACCGCAGTGCCGGGTTTTGGAAAAAATACAGATAGGCAATGAGGTAGGCGGGCAGCAGCGCGAAAAGCAGCACCAGCAGATTCGCATACCAACCAGTGATGCGTTTGACTAATGCCGGCGGGTCACCGATCCGCCCCATATCGGTTGTGCTCATGATCCCCCTTCCTTGCGCAGTGTGTCATCGTGATCAGCCCGGCATCGTTCATGCCAAGACCGTGCGCGGGCGCTCTCATCGCCCATACGCCGCATTCTACGTAAGAAATGCAGCTGGGGGGCGGGACAGGCCACCACGCAATTGCGCGTTTCGACTGGGAGGAAGTCGCGCCGGCGTCAACCGCCGGCCGCAGACTCCGGCACGGCAAGGATCTCGACGGCTTGGGGACGGCCGCTGCCGGCAGACGGTTCGCGCAACGTCACGCGCCAGCGAGCCGAATCGGTTGCAGGAAACGGCAACCGTGCGAGCGCACTCGCAACGAGGCCGGGCACAGCCGGCCCCAGCGCGGGCTGGCTGTCAACGAGCGCCGCACTGGCCTTGTAGGCCTCCTGTCCGCTTCCGCGCTCGAAGAAGCGCAGCGTCAGCGAATGTCGGTAGTACCGGCGACCGGGCCAGTGCAGCGGCGCGGGCGCCGCTTCGTCGCACCGCTCCTCTCGCGCGCACGTGCCATCGGCCACGCACACGCGCTCGGGGCGACTGTCTGCAGACAACACGAGCCGGTAACGCGCCGCGGCTTGCGGCGCTGCCGCGAAGCCATATGCAGCCAGCGCGCGTTCGACCGACGCTGCGACTGGCGCATCGGCATCGGGCATTTCGCTGTCGCCGCCGAACGGACTCGCCGCCAACACATAGGTACGGACATCCGATGCCGAGACCGTGAACGTCGGGGCAGCCCATGTCCGCACATCGGAGCGTGTACCGGCGCAGCCGCCGAGCAGCGAGGCGATCGCGGCCAACGCGAGCCCGCCTGCCGCCATTCGCCCCGGCAACGCAGCAGCAGCCGTCTTCCGGTTCCCCCGCGTTTGTGCGTTGTCGCCCCGTTGCAAACGCCCATCGATCACGCCCACGTCAAACCTCCGATTCGACGAACGCCGGCAGCGACACGGTCAGTGCCGTCCCGCGCCCCAGTTCGCTTTCCACGGCGACGTCTCCGCCGTGCCGCGTCACCACCGTCTTGACGAACGCCATGCCGAGCCCCGCCCCGCTCTCCTGCGGCTGCCCGGGCGCGCGAAAACGCCGGAACCGCTCGAACAGCTGTGCCTGCGCTTCTTCCGACAAGCCGTAACCCTCGTCCCGGATCGTGCAGTCCACCCGTCGCGGTTCACCTGCCGCAATCGTCACGAGCACGCGCGTATCCGGCGGGCTGTACTTGACCGCGTTCGTGAGCACGTTCGTCAGCACGCGCGTCATCAGCGAGCGATCGGCGCAGACCCAATGCGCATCGCCTTCGAACGCAGTGTCGATGCGAATACCCTTCGCGTGCGCCTGCGGCCATACTTCGTCGCTCGCATCGATGACGAGCGCCGTCAAATCGACAGGCTCCAACACATAAGCCTCCGACTCGGCGCGCGCGAGCTGGACGAAGTCGTCGGCAAGCGCAAGCGAACGACGCGCGTACCGTTCGATGCGCGCGAACGTCTCGCGTATCGCCGACGAATCGCGTGGCGGCCCTTCGCCGGGCGACGCCTCGCCGCTCGACGCCTCGCCCCGCTTCCGCGCCATGTCCACGAGCGCCAGGATCGACGCCTGCGGGGAACGCATATCATGCGAGAGCAGCCGCAGCGCCTCCTCGCGGTGCCGCTCGGCCGCATGCAGCGCCGTGACTTCGACAAGCCCCGCGATCCAGCCGATATCCTCGCCCTGCGCATTGCGGCATTCGGCATAGCGCAGCAGATAATCGCGCCCCTCGCGATCGCGCACCTCGATCCCGCGCTTCGCGATGCGCACATCGGCGCCGCCCGTCGGATCGAGCACGGCCGGCCACTGCGCGCGAACGTAGCTGTCCGCCTGATCGTCTCCGTGGATCGTCTTCAAAAAGGCGAGGTCCGACAGCGCCTGAGCCAGTGCGCGCCCCTCAGGCGCCGGCGCATCGAGCCGCGCGAAATAGCCGCGCGCGGCAGAATTCGACAGCAGCACGACGCCGCGCTTGTCGGCAACGAGAATCGGCTCGGGCACGCTGTTCAGGCTGTCCCAGACGAAACGCTTCATGTCCTGAACGCGCTGCGCCGCCTGAGCCAGCAACGTGATGTGGCGCTCGAGCACGTCGCCGCTGGCCTCCGCGGCCGGCGTCTCGCCCTCGGGCAGCAGATAAGGCTCCTCGTGCAAGCGCCTTAACTCTCGCCGCAACCGCGCCATCGTCATCTCGAGCCGCCGCCAGCTCCAGATCGGATAAAGGACCAGCAGCGAGCCCACGACCGGCACAGGCGAAAGCCAAACGTTCGCCAGATGCAGCAGGATGCCGCTCGCCGCAATCGCCGCGAGCCCGAGCAGCACCGTCAATGCGAGCGCACGCCACGGCGACAGCACGAAAAAGCCTGCGAGCAGCACGGCCAACGCGACCAGCGATACGGCCACGAGCCAATGCGTATCGGCCGGCCGAATCAGCCGGCCCGTCAGCAGCGCGTCGAGCACCTCCGCGTGCATCGAGACGTCGCTGACCGGGCCCAACTCGCCCGAGACCGGCGTGGCGAGATGGTCGTACAGCCCCGAGGCGGTCACGCCGATGAAGACGATCTTGCCGCGCAGCGCGCTGAGCGGCGCCTCGCCGTCCAAGACTTGCTCGGCCGACACGTGCGTGCGCTCGAGCGCGTACCGGCTGAAAGGGACAAGCGTCGCCCGCTGCGAACCCGCCATGATGAAATCGTCGGCAGGCAACGGCTGCGTAAAGCGGTGGTGCGGCAACGCAACGGTCCCGCTGCGCACGTCGCGAAACACCGGCATGACGAGGTCGGGCCAAGGCGCAAGCGCCTGTGCCGTGCCATCGACGCGCGTAAGTATGCTTTCCCGGCCTTTTTCGAGCGCGACGCGGCGCACGATACCGTCGGGATCGGGATCGACCTCGATATGCCCCGATCCCGCGGCGGCGCTCAACAGTTCGGGCACCGGCAGCTGTGCCAGGTAAAGGTCATTCGCACCGCTCGGCGAGAGCAGCAGCGGCAAATAGCTCGGCACGCGGCGCAATGCCTGCGCCAGCTCGGCGTCGTCGGCGGTCGGCTCCGTGAGCAGGACGTCATAGACGATCGCCGCCGGATGCGCATTCGCCACGGCGTCGATCAGTCGGGCCTGCACCGACCGCCCCCACGGCCAACGGCCGTAATCGGCGATGCTGGCATCGTCGATCTGCACGATCGAGATTTCGGGAATCGGGATCGGGCCCGAGAGCCGCAACAACCGGTCATATACCAGCCGGTCGATGCCCGCCGTCGCCTGCGACATCGTCCAAAAGAAGACTGTGGCGACGCCGAGACAGCCGATCGCGATCCATTCGAGCACGAAGCGACGACCGGCGATGCGCTGCGCAGCGGCTTCGCGCCGCACGACGAGCGGCGCCGACGGAAAACGGCTCAACGGCATCCGCTTGCGCCCTCGCAGGCGACCGTGAACGTTCGCACGCTGCTCGCCGTTTCGTAGAATCGCCCGTTCTCGAACTGCTCGGCAACGACCGTCCAATAGTAGGTGCCGGACGGCAAGTCGGACACGACAAGCTCGCGATCGGTCAGATCGACGGCATCGACGAGCGGCGCATGCAGTGCGGCGTCGCGTGCGAGCACGAACCGATAGTGCGTCGCAGCGGCGGCCCGGGCGGCCATCCAGCGGAACACGTAATCGCGCGTGCCGCTGCGCCGCTCGGCGCTGGCCGATATCGCATTCGCCCGGCGCTCGAACGCGTAGACCCGCGGCATGCCCTCGAGCCCGTTTTCGTCGATGCCCGATACGCGGACGAAATAAGTGCCGTCGGGCACAGCGGCGAACGCGGCTTCGGTACCGGTCACGCGCACTTCCCGAATCAGGTCGAGCAAGTCGGCGTCGCGGGCCAGCTGGACGTGATAGCTATGCGCACCGGCAAGCGGCGCGACTGTGAACACGACTTTCGGCCCGTCTTGCACGCGGCCCGGCGCCACGAGCTCAGGAGCGGCAAGCAACACGATCGGCGCGCCCACGACGCCGTCCTCGCCCGTCAGGTTGCCGTGTGCGGCCGGCACGAGCTGAGCGCCGTTTCGAGGCGCCTGCGCATCGGCGTTGCGCTGCGCCGAAGGGTCGACCGCCACAGCGCCGTCGAGCACTTCAACCGCCGTCGCCGCCGGCTGCGCATTGACGCGGAAATGCGTGCCGCGCACGCCCGCCACGATCGATGGCGTCCTGATTTCGAAACGGTCGCGCAGCTGCTTGGCATGAACCACTTCGCTTTCGACTTCGCCCTTGACGAGGTCGACGATGCGCACGATTGCGCCCGTCAACACCGCACGCCGCATCACACGGATCAAGACGGTGCTGTCCGGCGAGACACGCAGATGCGAGCCGTCGGCGAGCGTCAGCGATGCAAAGGCGCCCGCGCTCGTGCTCAATGCGTCGCCTTCCTCTAGGACCGTCCCCTCGAAAACCGGTATCGCCGGCGCGGTGCCGCGAACGCGTATGACGCGGCCGCTCGCTGCCGCCACGCGCACGGCAAGCGGCTCGGCGCGAAGCCGTGCCACGGGCAGGCGCAAACGCGTACCGGGCTGAATGTGCAGCGGGGAGCCGATCCGGTTGAGCCGGGCGACCACGCGCCAATCGTCGGGCTCGGACAGATACTGGGCCGCCACGGTATAAAGCGTGTCCCCACGTTCCGCGACGTAAGGCACCGTGTCGTCGGTGTGCGAGTCGGGGGAAGCCGCGGACGCAACGGAGGCGGCGCCGAACATCGCCAGCGCCACGGCGAAACGGACAGCACGCATCCATTTTCGACATCCGGCCCGGGTATGCTGCCGGCCTGTTTCGAGCATCAGGGAAAATGGGTGGGTGAGATAGCAGGCAATGCGTCGGCATCGCCAGAACGTCGTGATATTACCGGCCGCGGCGGCTTTGAGCAATCGATAGAAAATGGCCCGCGAGTCGCCACGAATTGTATTGCAAATGCGTTTCGGCGTCGCAGTAAACCCGGCGTAATCCAGCGCGCGCGCCCTGGGATAGGCGCGCCTACAGCGCTTAATCCGGCGATTGCGTGCTCATTCGTTCCACGACCGATTGCACCAAGGCCGCAGAGACGTAGTGAGGACCATCGAACAAGTAGATGGGGTAGCCCCGATACGCCGTCAATTGCGGCGCAAGCTCGTCCGCCACCGCCGCGCGAAAGCCGCCCTGCGGCATCGTGCGGAATGCTTCCGCAATGATTCGCACGCGCGCCGGGCCGAGCCGTGCCGCCAGCGCGTCAGCATAGGCCCGCGCGACGCGCGGCTCGCGCACGTAGCCGCCGCAACCGTCCTGGAAGAACACCCCCACGTCGCGCGGCAGCCAGGTATCGAGCCAGGCCGCCAGCGCCTCGCCACCGATGTTGCTGTTGTCGTAGACGCTGATCCACAGCGGGCGCGGCAAGCGCTCGAGCAGCGGTTTGAGTGCCGGCGCATCGTGCCACGTCGGGTCGACTTCGACCGGAAAGTACCAGCCTGCCACGTGCACCGGCAGGCGCTCGGCAGCCAGCTCGAGCGACTGCGCGGCAAGCTGAGCGGTATGCGTGCGCGCCGCGTGTTCATCGAAGCGGCCTGCAAGACCGACGATCACGTTGCGCGCCCACGGCTCGCGGCCCGTGCGCCGCCAGTCGGGCAAGCGCCCGGCCGTCGGCAGGTCGGTGCCGGGGATGAGCGCCATGCCGTCGATCGCCGTCCACTGCACGAGCAAGTCGCTCACGCCAAGCGCATCCCAATCGCCGTGCGGATTCATATGCCGGTCGTCGGGCTGCCAGACGATGCCCTGCGCGAGCGCCTTGGGCTCGCCTGCGCGCTCGGCCGCCGCTGCCGGGCCGCTCGGCAGCGCCGTGCATGCGCCCATCAGCGCGAGCGTCACCGCAGCGATGGCGCCAAGCGCCGTACGGCTGCCACGCGTCTTAGCCATGCGTACGGGCGAGCGGTTCGAACTTCGCATTGCGGTAATCCTCGGCAAGGCGCGCCCGGTCGACCTTGAAGTTGACCGTCACAGGCAGCGCACGGCAGGCGATGAGCTCGGACGGAATCATGTACGGCGGCAAGCGTTCAGCCAACCGCGCTTTCCAATCCGAGGGCAGCGAAACGGAATCGACCTGCGCATCGTTGGCGCCGGTTGCAACGAAACCGACGATGCGCGCAACGGAGCCATCGGGCCGCCGCAGCGGCACAGCCGCCGCACGCGGCGAGCCGGGCAGCGCCGACAGCGCCGCATCGATCTCCGCGAGCTCGATCCGATAGCCGCCGAGCTTCACCTGGTCGTCGATGCGGCCCTGGCAGAATAGCAGCCCCTTTTCGTCCACGCTGCACAGATCGCCCGTGCGGAACCCGCGCATTCCCGCATGTTCGAACATGCGCGTTGCGTTCAAATCCGCGCGGTTCAGATAACCGCGCATGACGTGCGGCCCCGCAATGCAAAGCTCCCCCCCGTCGATGAAGACTGCCCCCCCGCGGCGCGCATAACCGATCGGCAGCTGCTGGGGGTGCGCCGCCAGGACCGCGTCGTCGATGACGATCGAAGTCGTGGCAACCGTCGCTTCGGTCGGCCCGTAGGTGTTGATGATGCGCGCGCCCGGAAAGCGCTCGCGCAGCCGCCGCGCGAGCGGCACGGGCAGCACTTCGCCGCAGAACAGAAACGTCCGCAACGTCGGCAACGCCTGCTCGGCGAAGCGCGGGTCGAGCAGCTGCTGCTGCGCGAACGACGGCGTCGATACCCATGTATCGACACATTGTTCGGCCAGCATCGAGACGAACGCAGGCCCGGGCACCGCCACCGCGCGCGAAGCGAGCACGATCGTCCCGCCGAGCGCAAGCGTGCCGAACACTTCGTACATCGAAAGATCGAAGCTGAACGGCGCCTGATTGAGAAATACCGGATGGTCGCCGAGACCGAAATCGGCAGCCATCCAATCGACAAGTGCCGCTACGCTCTCACGGCCGATCTGAACGCCCTTCGGCTCGCCCGTGGTGCCCGACGTGAACAGCACATAGGCCAGCGAGGTTTCGCGCAGCGGCGGCATGGCAGGGCTTTCTCGCGGCTCGGTGCCGTCGAAGCGCCTGAAGGCGTCGGCGCGCGCATCGAAGTAACCCTGTGCATCGAGCGTATGGGCGATACGCGCCATCCGCTCGTCGGGATAGATCGTGTCGAGCGGAACGAACGGCGCGCCGAGCAGCAACGCGCCGGCGATGGCAACGAAGAACGCCGCTTCCTTGTGCCCGCGTACGATGACAGGCGTATCGGCACCGTACCCGGCGGCAACGGCTGCGTCGCGCCAGGCACCGGCTTGCTCCGCAAGCTCCCGCCAGCTCAGCGTGCGGTCCGCACCGACGACGGCGGGCGCGTCGGGGCGCAGCGCATCTTCGACGAAACGACTCGTGGCGAGATCGAAACGCATGACGGCCGCCTATCGGTTTTCTGCGACGAATGCGGCAAGTGCCTGCACCGTGGCCAGATATTCGGCGATCTCGGTGGGCGGAACGTGAACGCCGAACACGGCTTCCACGCGCAGCACGATTTCGACGGCCAGCACCGAATCGACGAGACCCGAATCGATCAGCGGCGTGTCGACTTCCACCGTGCGCAGCACGACCGATTCGACGATCTCTTTTACTTCGGCGAGCGGCATAGTCGTTGAACTCATCGAATGACCCCTTCTAGAACTGGAAATAGAGAAAGCGCACTTCGCCGTGCAGCTGTGCCGCACAAACGAGCAGGAGCGCGAATGTCAAAACGCCCCAGCGCCACGATGCGCGCCAGACGAGCCAGGCCGGCGCATCGAGCGCGGCCCGGTCGAGCGCCGGCGAAAAGCGGCCCAGCAGCTGATGCGAATTCGGCGCGAACCAGGCAATCGCAAGCAACGCTGCGATCTGCAACGCCGGCAGCGAGCGCGCGAGGGTAAGCCGCAGTGCGTCGAGCGCACCGAGGCTACCGGCGGCCTGCCCCGTCGGCAGCCAGTCGAGCGGCTCGACGCCGCGCAAGCCCGCCATCCCCTTGAGCAGCGCCCAGGCATCGCCCATGCCGTGTGCCCGGAAGAACACGAACGCAACAAGCACCGCAACGAACGTGACGAGCACATTGGCGACGTGCCCAAGCCGCGCGACGACGGGCGTCGCACCGCCGGCCGCGGGGCCCTTCGCAACGGCGCTCGCGCCGGGCGGCTCGGCGCGCCAGGCGCGCCACGCGTGGTTGATCGTCAGATAGCCGGCATGCAGAAGACCGTAGACCAGATACTGCAGACCCGCACCGTGCCAGATGCCGGCGAGCCCCATCGTATAGAACGTCGGCAACGCAACCGTTGCAGCGAATCCCGACGCGGACTGTTGCGCGGCGCGCCCCGTCGACTGCCCGCGCGAGGCACGGCGCCGGTTGATGCGCATGGCGAGCGGATAGTAGAGGTACGCGCTCAGGTAACGTGTCAACGTCATGTGCCAGCGTTGCCAGAAGTCGATGATGCTGGCGGCCTTGAACGGCGAGTTGAAGTTCAACGGGAAGCGCACGCCGAACAGCTTGGCAAGCCCGACGGCCATGTCGGAATACCCCGAAAAATCGAAGTAGAGCTGCATCGCGTACGCGAGCGCCGTCCCCCAGGCTGCGAGCGTCTGCAACGAGCCCGGTGCGGCGAATCCCGCGTCGGCGAACGGTGCGATGGAATCCGCGAGCAGCAGCTTCTTCGCGAGGCCGATCGTCAGCATGGTCACGCCGATCGAGAAATGCTCGGCGCGCCACCGGTATGTCTCGGGCTGCGCGAACTGCGTCATCATCTCCTTGTGATGCAGGATCGGCCCAGCGATCAGATGCGGGAAGAACGTGACGAACTGCACGAAGCCGAGCAGATCGGGCTTCTTGACGATGCGCGCATTGCAATCGAGCAGATAGCCGATCTGCGTGAACGTGAAAAACGAGACGCCGAGCGGCAACGCGACACTGTGGGCCGCCTCTGCCAGCAGCCGGCTCGGCACGACGCCGGTCCATTCGATCAGGGTCGTTGCGAGCAGCGCGAGATATTTGTATCGGACGAGCACGCCGAGATCGACTGCGATCGCGAATGCGAGCCATGCCCGTCGCGATCGCGAGTTCGGCGCGGCCGCCATGATCGCGCGGCTCATCGCATAGTTGAATGCGATGGATGCCGTCAACAGACCGACGAACGCGGGATTCCAGGCGCCGTAGAACACGATCGACGCGGCGCATAGCCAGAGCGCCGCCACCCGCGGGTAACGTGCGCCGCTCGCGTAGTAACCGGCAAGCGCAAGCGGCAGGAACAGCGTCAGGAACAGGAACGAATTGAATAGCATCGTCGGACTTCAGTTCTGTTGAGCCCGCGCAGGCGCGGGAACGTGGGCATCGGCCACCGGCATCGACAGCGCGTCTTCGGACATTTCCCAAATAACGACGCGCACGCTCTTGGGCCAACGCCCACGCTGCGACCACTGCGCCGCAAGCGCGCGATCGAACTGACCGTCGTCGAGACTCGTGTTCCAGACCTCGCGCCCGAGCGAGGCGCCAAGGCGCTCCGCAAATGCGCTGCGACGCGAAAACGAGCTGCCCGCCAACAGCACCTCGGGCGGCGGGCTCTCGTCGAGCAAGCCGCCCCCCGGCTGCGCGTGCAGCGTCTCGGAGACTTCGACGTCGGGCGCGGGGCGCCAGCCGTCGGGCACGTCTGCGAGGCCCGCGAGCTTCAGCAGATCGCCGACGCGCGGCGTGGGCACAGCGGCCCGTTCGGTCGTGAACGGCACCGGGCCGCGCGCCCCGAGCAGCGGCTCGACGGCCGCGCCCACCGCATCCGCGGCCGCCTGCGCGCCTGCTGCGTTCCAGTGCACATCGGTTCGATAGAAGGCCGGGCGCACTGCGCGCAGCGTATCGAGCAGCGCGACATGTGCGACGCCGGCCGCCGTCAGTGCGCGCTGCCACGCGTCATAGCGCGCCGTCATCAGCCGGTCCTGCCGCAAGCCGCAAAGCGCTTCGGTCTCGACGCGCGCCTTGTCGGGTACGGTCACGACGACGAGCGCGATTGAGTCGCGGCGCAACGCATCCGCATAACCGTGCAGCGTCGCCACGCGCGCGTCGAGCGCCGCGTCGGTCGCCCCCACGCCGGCCGTGGCAGGCGGTGGACGCAAGCCGTCCGCGTAAAACAGCCAACCGGGGCAACCTTCGCGCACTTGCGCGCCGAGGTCGCCGAGCAGACGGTAGCGCAGCGCTGCCTGCCAGCGACGGAACGCCGGCGCATACGGTACGTCGATCGCACGGTCGACGCGGTGCAGGATACCGCCGTCACGCCAGGCATCGAGCGCGGTCGGCTCGAACGCAGGGTCGTCGCGCACGAGCCGCGCGAGCGACGCACAAGCGAGCGCAAGCCCGGCCACAAGCAGCGCGATCACGCACCAGGCGATGCGCCGGTGCGCACGCGCCTCGCCCGATCCGCCGCCGCCTCCTGTCCCCGCGCCGTCACCGCTCGTGCGCTGCGCCGTATCCCGCGCGGCCGCCTGCGCGCGATCGATCGTCGTACTCATCAGGCGAGCGCCTTCGCGACCCGTGCAAGCCAGTCTGCCGCAGGTGCGATCGATTTTGCGTCCCATTGGCCGGTGGCGTCGGGGCCGTACATCATCTGCCCTTCGTTGAACTGCCAGACGATGGCTTTGGGCGGGTTCTGCTTGAAGTCCGGCGATTCGAGGTAGTCGACCAATGTCTTCCAGGGGCCCGTGTCGCCGAACGTCCAGGTCAGACCGACCGGCAGCCCGAGGCCGTTCGAAAGCTTTTGCGGGAAGCCCAGATACGGCTGCACCATGCTGTTGCCCACCACGTGCACGACCGGCGCCGCTGCCGCGAGCAATCCGCCGCCTTCCTGCGCCTGACGGACGATGAAATGGTCCTTGCCGATCGCGCGTTTGCGCTCGGGCGGCAGCAGCGTCGCAAGGTCGCCGTAGTTGACTTCCTCGGTCCAATCGCCGAGCGTCGTCCCCTCGCCGCGCACGCCGGCGAGCGCCTTGCTCGCCGTCAAACGCTCGGCCGTCGCATCGGCGAAGGCCTCCGAGGTGTGCGCCGACCAGTGGTAGTCCGCGCGAATGTAGCGGCTGTCCGCGCTCGTATCCACGGCCGCAAGGGCGGCCTCGCCATCCACCATGTCGAGCTTGAGCTCGGCTGCCCGTGCACGCAGCGCCGCATAGCGCTTCATGACGGCAGCCGAGACGGCCTGCCCGTCGGGCAGCTTGTCGGCGTCCGCACGGGCCTTCAGCGGCGCGATGACGGTCGTGCACTGAATCCCGCGCGCGGCCATCCTCTCTGCAACCTTGGCCAGCAAATCCAAGACGCGCAGGCACGCGGGCGTTTCGTCT
>CBJMQH010000022.1:0-19323 GCA_966431825.1 uncultured Trinickia sp. | reverse complement strand
CGCCTTCGCCGCGGGAGGTTTCGACCTTCTGGTGCGCGCGCAGCACGCCGCCGGCCCGCCCGTTCTCCTTTTGCAGGATCAAGCCGACGAACGCCTGACGCGCACCGTTCGCTTCGAGCGCGGCGCGGCCCACGAACGTGCGCGGCGCGGTGAGATCGACCGTCCAGGCGAGCCCTGCGTCGAGCGGCGAGACCGCTTCGTCCATGTCCTGACCGTAGAGATTCATACCGGCTTCGAGCCGCAGCGTGTCGCGGGCGCCGAGCCCGCAGGGCCGCACGCCTTGCGCGACGAGCGCGGTCCACAGTGCAACCACCGAGGTAGCGGGCACGACGATTTCGAAGCCGTCTTCGCCCGTGTAGCCCGTGCGGGCCACCGTCAAGTCGCCGAACGGGGTCGCGTCGACGCGCGCGGCGTTGAACGGCTTGAGACCTTCCGTCGCGCCCTGTGCGGCGGGCACGGCCTGCCACACTTTCGCGCGTGCGTTCGGCCCCTGCACGGCGACGATCGCGTAATCGCGGCGCGGCGTGATCTGCACGCCGAAGCCCTGCTCGGCATTGAGCCGATTGAACCAGGCGATGTCCTTGTCGGCCGTGCCGGCGTTGACCACGACGCGAAAGAAATCGTCGGAAAAGAAGTACACGATCAGGTCGTCGACCACGCCGCCCGCTTCATTGAGCAGGCACGAGTACAGGGCGCGGCCGGCGGTCTGCAGCTTGCCGACGTTGTTGGCGATCGCGTATTCGAAAAAGGCGCGGGCACGCGCGCCCGTTACGTCGACGACGCACATGTGCGAGACGTCGAACATGCCGGCATCGGTGCGTACCGCATGGTGTTCGTCGATCTGCGAGCCGTAGTTGACGGGCATGTCCCAGCCGCCGAAGTCGACCATGCGCGCATTGAGGGCGCGGTGCGTGGCGTGAAGGGGGGTGTGTTTCAGATCGGTCATCGGGGCCTCGGCGCGCAATCGGTAACGCAAACAATAGGGGCCATGCCTGCCGTCAGCCGCGCTGCCGATCGTTCCCGATCGGACTCACGCGCGCTCGGCGCTGCATGTCCCCTCTGTCCTCGGTACCTGAGAGATTGCGCTGCCGCGACAAGAGGGAAGCGATACCTCGCCTTCGTCTTCGCGGTGAAACGCGCGCCCCTTCGGTGGGCAGCTTGCCCGTGCGCCGCGGGGCGCATCGGTGGGCTACTGCCGCTCTCCAGAGTGCGAAAAGTCGCCATCAGCGGGCTTTTCGACGCGGCCGGTCCTTTTGCCTGAGAGTTTGTGGGTGTGCCCCTTCGGCGGCGCTCGCCCGGCGAATCCGCCACGGCAAACGCGCTCTCCCGACGCGTGCGCGAAATGTACGCGAGCGACACCTTCGTGTCAATTCGCGACAAACTTGCCGGCCCCCCCGCGGATCAGCGCAGCTCGACGGTCAACGCCTTCCCTGTCTTCGCCTGCGTCCAGGTGCCCTTGAAACTGCCGTCGGGCTGGCGCTTGAGCACGAACTCGGCGGCCCCGCCGTCGGCCGACTCGTGCATGTGCAATGCGCCGTCGGCCGTCAACCGCGTCTGCAATGCAATGAAGCGGCCGTATTTGTCATAGAAGTAGCCATCCTCGGTCGGCGCGCCGAGCACGACCGTGATCGGTATACGGGTATCGCCCATCACGCCGTGCAGGACGCCGCGCGGTGCATCGCGACGCGGATTCGCACAGTCGCCGCGCTGCTCGACGAGCAAACAGCGGCCGTAGTCCGAGAGCATGCCGGCGAGCTTCTGAAACGGGTGTTCGGTCACGAGCGGCCCGTTGCCGGCCAGGGCCGCTTCATAATGCGAGCTGGCGCAATCGCGCGACAAGCGCAACGCGGTTTTCGTCAGACTAAAGTCCATGTCGTCGAGCGCATCGCCCGCCACGCGTGCGCGGCACGACTCGTACATCCGCCGCGTATCTTCGGCCGGCGCCGGGTCTTCGTTACCGCCGGCCGCGCTCGCCACGCCCGCCACGCCGGCGGACTTGGCCACGCCGTCGAGGTACGAATCGATTTTCGCGAGACGCGCGGCCCGGACCTGCGCCGTCAGACGAACGAGCCCCTGCTGCGTAAACAGATCGCTGAGTGCGAGCGGTGCGCCGCTTCTCGCGTCGAAGTTGTACTCGAAGCCGAATTCCTGGATCGACGCCGATTGATAAATTCCGCTGACCGAAAGCGAAAGATAAGCACGGGTATTCGCCGTCACGCCAAAATCAAGCGACGTCACGCCGAGCCCATTCTCTTTGGCCGGCACGATGTCTTCGAAAGCATCTTTCCGATATCGGCCCGGCAGCTTGCGCAATTGGGACGCCTGCAGCCAGGTATTGATCCGTTGGGCCACGGCCTCGTTGCTGCTCGCCACCACCGGAAAACTGATTGCACTGCCGCCCGGGCGCGGTTCCTTGAGCGCGTCGACTCGCAATTGTGCATGGGCAATCAACGGCGCGGCACAGGCCGCCAGGCAGGCCAGCCGCCCCGCACCGCGGGAGGCGCGGGCGCGGCCGTACAACGCCGGGGGGCGGCCCGGCGGCGCCGCCTGGCCGGACTTTACGAATGTGCGCAACAGGCGAACCATGTCTCGTCTCGAAGCTTCGGGTGTCCTAACTGGCGTCGCCGCGCGCCGGGTCCGGTCCGGCGGCCGCGCGAATGCCACGTCATAAAGCGCGGCCGAGAATACCACGGAAGCCCCCCGCTCCCGCAATCCGGGACTCGCGTCCACAATCTCAAATTGCGTCGCTCACGCGGAGACGCAAAAGACGACGCGGCTATTTCGCGTCCCGCGTCATCAAAACCCGATTCAGCCATGTTAAAGTCGCCCCCCAAAACCAACCGCGCGCGTACGCGGTCGATTCTTATTGGGGCCTTTCATGATTAAGCGCAATAGCCGCTCATTCGCCGTCATTGCTCTCTTGCTGTTATGTGCGGCGGCCGTATTTGCCGTCATCCGTTATTGGCATGGCGGCCGATCCGAGAGCGGCGACGCCACCACGGACCCCAATACGCCATTCGCCGTCGTCGATGCGGCGAATCGCGAACTCGACGGACACCCCGCACTCGCCCTGACGTTCTCGCAGCCGCTCGATACCCGCGGCGACTACGAGAAGGTCGTCCGCGTATTCAAAATGCCGGCGGCAAACGCCAAGGACAAGAAGTCCGATGACGACGACAGCAACGACGGCGACGCCGATCATGCCCAAGGCGCGTCGGCTGCAAGCGAGGTCAGCACGTCGGAGAAGCTGACCGATCTGGCCGGCGGCGTGGCCGTGTCGGGCGCGTGGGTCGTCGGCGACAACCCGCGCATGCTGTACTTCCCGCACGTCGAACCGCTCACGCGCTACGTCGTGCAGGTCCAGGACGCGCTGGAAGCGAAAGACGGCCGCAAGCTCGGTCACGAGGTCCGCTATTCGATCAACACGCCGGCCGTCTCGCCCGCGTTCTACTTTGCGAGCCGCGGCATGGTGCTGCCGGCCAAGGAGAGCGGCGGCCTGCCCGTCGTGACCGTCAACGTGCCCGAAGTCGACGTGCAGTTCATGCGCGTGCGCCCCGACCAGCTGCCGCGTTTCGTCGACGCGATGCTGGCGCGCAACCAACCGTCGCATAGCGACGACGACAGCGGCGACGGCGACGACAGCAGCCACAGCGACCGCGACCCGGATCTCAGCGACGACCTGCACGGCGCCGTCTCGCTGTGGTCGCTCGACCGGCTCCACAAGATGGCCGACAGCGTCTATCAGGGCCGCTTCCTGACCGAGCAGCAGACCGACAAGCGCACGGTCACCTATCTGCCTGTCGAAACGATCAAGGAACTGCAGACGCCCGGCATTTACGTCGCCGTGATGTCGCAGCCCGGGCGCTTTCGCTACGAATACCAAACGACCTACTACTACGTGAGCGATCTGGGGCTGCATCTGCGCCTGTTCGATCATGGCGCCGAGACGTTCGTGAGCTCGCTGACCGACGGCAGCGGCGTGTCAGGCGTCGACATCACGTGGCTCGACCACCAGGGCAAGGTGCTCGCCCGCGGGCAAACCGACGGCGATGGGCACGCACCGTTCGCGAAGCAGCCGGCGGGTGCCGCCGTGGTGCTCGCGCAGAAGGATCAGCAGATGTCGGTGCTGGCCGTGCGCGAAGCGGCACTCGACCTCGCCGAATTCAACGTGACGGGCCTGCCCTATCAACCGGTTCGACTGTTCGCCTGGAGCGGACGCGATCTGTATCGGCCCGGCGAAACGTTCACGGTTTCGGTGCTCGCGCGCGACGCCGACGGCCGGATGGTGCCGCCGCAGCCGCTGCAGGCGACGCTGCGCCGCTCCGACGGCAAGACCCAGTTCGTCTCGACGTGGCAGAGCGTGCCGGGCCGCGCCGGCTACTACCAGCAAAAGCTTGCGCTGCCCAGCGACGCGCCGACGGGCGTCTGGACGCTCGAGCTACGCAACGACCCGGCATCGAAGGAACCGAATACGATGTTCCAGTTCGACGTCGAGGAGTTCCTGCCCGAGCGCATGAAGCTCGACCTGTCGAGTCCGACGAAGGCGCTCAAGCCCGGCGATTCGATGCGCGTCGATGTCAACGGCACGTACCTGTACGGCGCGCCGGCGGCCGGCAACCGGCTCATCGGCGTGGCCGAATTCTCACGCAGCGCGAACCCGTTCGAAACACGCTATCCGGGCTTCGAATTCGGCGATGCGAACGACAGCTCGCTGTCGGTCCGGCAGCAGCTCGACGAAAACCATCTCGACGACGACGGCAAGCTCTCGCTCGACATTCCGACCGACCCGGCCGCGAACGCGCATTCGCCGGTCAAGGTGCACACCACGTTGAGCCTGCTCGAGACGGGCGGCCGGCCGGTCGTCCGCTCGATCGACGGCACGATCTGGCCTGCGGACATCCTCACGGGCGTGCGTCCGCTCTTCACGGGCGACTACGCGGCCGAGAATTCGCCTGCCGATTTCGAGGTGATCCGCGTCGATCAAGCCGGCAATCTGAAGGCCGCGAAGGGCCTGCAGGTCCGGATGTTCCGCGAGAACCGGGAGTATTACTGGCGCTTCGACGATCAGCGCGGCTGGAACTCCGGCTACACCGAAACGGACGAGCTGACGTTCACGGGCGCGCTCGACGTTCCGGCAAGCGGCCGCGCGCATCTGCGCGTGCCCGTCAAATATGGTCGCTACCGTCTCGAACTGTTCGATGCGGCCACGGGGCAGACGCAGCGCTATCGCTTCTATGCAGGGTGGAGTGCACAGAGCGACGAACAAGCGGGTCAGCGTCCGGACCGGGTGACATTGAAGCTCGATCACGACGCTTACCATGCGGGCGATACGGCAAAGCTGACGATCACGCCGCCGCATGCGGGTGTCGCGCTGATCACCGTCGACGGCGACCGTACGCTCTGGACGAAACGCGTGAAGGTCGACGGCGCGAACACGACGGTCGACATCCCCGTCGATGCAGCATGGCAACGCCATGATCTGTATGTGTCGGTCATGGTGCTTCGCCCCGGCAACGAAGGCGACCTGGTGACGCCGGCGCGCGCACTCGGTCTGATCTCGCTCCCGCTCGCGCGCGGCGATCGCAAGCTCGACGTGGCGATCGATGCGCCGGCCCGCGTGAAGTCCGAGTCGGTCGTGAAGGTCAAGGTGAAGGTGCCGGGTGCGAAAGGCCAAAACGCGATGCTGACGCTGTCGGCTGTCGACGTCGGCATTCTGAACATCACCAAGTTCCCGGTGCCCGATCCGTTCGAGTACTTCTTCGGGCGTCTGGCTTACGGTGCGGATCTGCACGACATCTACGGCCGCCTCATCGAAAAGATGGCCGGCAAGAAGGGCAAGCTCAAGTGGGGTGGCGACACCACGCCGAAGGCAACGCAGGACATGCCGAAGAAAGTGAAGCTCGTCGATCTGTTCAACGGGCCGATCGCGCTCGATGCGAACGGCGAGGCCGAGGTGCCCGTCTCGTTGCCCGACTTCAACGGCACGCTGCGGCTCACGGCGGTCGTGGCGACGGCGGACCGCTTCGGCAGCCAGGGCAAGGAAATGATCGTGGCGGCCCCCGTCATCGCCGAACTGTCGATGCCGCGCTACCTGAACTTCGGCGACCATTCCACGCTCGCGCTCGACGTGCAGAACCTCACCGGTGCGGCCGGTACGTTCAAGGTCGATTTGAAGGCAGGCGGCGGGCTCGGCGTGCAGAACGGCACGCGCGAACTCACGCTGCGGCCACAGCAGAAGGTGACGTTGCGCTACGCCGTGGACGCCGGTTCGCAGATCGGCCTGCAGCCGATCGACGTGACCGTACAAGGCTCGGGCGTCGCGCTGGCGCGCCATTATTGGCTCGACGTCGAGGCGCCGACGCCCTCGACCGAGCAGACGCTGCGCTACAGCGTCGAGCCCGGCGGCACGCTGACGATTCGCGACCCGGCCGTCGCAGGCCTCTATCCGGGCTCGGTCTCGGCCCATCTGCTCGTATCGAACGCGCCGCCCGTCGACGTCAAATCGGCGGCCAAGTGGCTGCTCGAGTATCCGTACGGGTGCGCGGAGCAGACGACGAGCAGCGCCTATCCGTGGCTGTACGTCGACGAAGCGGCGGCACGGCGCTACGGCATGAAGGTCTACACGCGCGAGGAGCGCGCCCAGCGCATCGACTTCGCGCTCGGCAAACTCGGCGGGTACCAGTCGGCAAAGGGCGGCTTCAGCCTCTGGGGCAGCGCACCCGATGACCTCTGGCTGTCGGCCTATGTGACGGGCTTCCTGCAGGATGCGCGCGCACAGGGCTTCACCGTTCCCGACGCGCTCTACAACAAAGCGATGAACTACCTGCTGCGCAGCCTGCAGGAAGGGACGGCGCAGATCGCACCGCTGCCGACGCATGTGACGGCCGACGACGTGCGCCGCCTCATCGACGACGTTTCGCGCAACAACCGGAACTACGAAGCGCTCGTGCAGGCGGCCTACGTATTGGCCCGCGAACGCAAGGCCCCGCTCGCGACGCTGCGTCTGCTGTTCGAACAGCGTGGCTATGCGGTCTCGGGGTTCTCGCTCGTCGAACTCGGCATCGGGCTGAACCTGATGGGCGATCAGGCGCGCAGCCAGCAAGCCATCGCGCAGGGCATCAAGACCGAACGCCGGTCCGGCTACTGGTGGTGGGACTACGGCACGAACCTGCGTGACGTTGCGATGTCGTACGTGCTGCTCCAACGCGACAAGATTCAGGCGACCGACATGGGCGACCTGCTCGGCCGTGTGCAGAATGCCCTCGCGACGCGCGAAGGCGACTGGTACAGCACGCAAGAGCGTCTCGCCCTGTTCCGCCTTGGCGAGACGTTCGCCGCGACGGCACCGAAACCTTGGCGCGCCACGGTGGAAAGCGGCGGCGCGACGCGTACGGTCGACAGCACGACGAGCCCGTTCGCCGAAGTGAGCGCGAGCCAGTTCGCGCAGGGGCTGACGCTCACGAACCCGTCGGACCAGCGCCTGTTCGTCGAACTGTCGCTGTCGGGCAATCCGGTGCACGCGCCGCAGGCCCCTGCCGCGGGCGCACCGCGCATCACGCTCACGCGCGAGTACCTGCGCGCCGACGGTACGCCGCTCGGCAAGGCCGCATTGAAGGTCGGCGACACGGTGCTCGTGCACTTGCACGCCGATTCCGAGAACACGGTCACGGCCCAGGCGCTTATCGTCGATCGCATCCCGGCCGGCCTCGAAATCGAGAACGGCAATCTCGTGCAGGGCGAGAAGGGCGAAGGGTTGAAGATCGGCGCGATCGATGTGAGCGAAGCGATGCAGAGCAACCGCATCCAGCACGTGGAGTTCCGCGACGACCGCTTCGTGGCCGCCGTCAAGCTCGGCTGGAACAGCGTCGATCTGTTCTACCGCGCACGCGTCGTCACGCCGGGCCAGTACACGGTGCCGCCCGTGTTCGCGCAGGACATGTACCGTCCGCGCGTCTATGGCGTGCTCGATCCGCAATCGAAGATGACGATCGGCGATGCCGACGCGTCCGATTCGTCGGCGCCGGCCGTCGTGTCGGCGCCGGCATCGGCGCCGGCGGGCGCATCGGCTTCGAGCGCAGCGTCGGGCACCGCGGCGGCTCACTGACGGTCGGCGGCGCATCAACGAAGAGCGGGTAACGTGCAAGACGAGAAGGACGGCGCCTCATCGGCCGCGCCCGATGAGGCGCATCGGCGGCCGCCAGGCATAGGGCCGCGCGCGGCGCAATTCGGCCGGCGGCTCCTTGCCCGGCTGCCGCGCTCGCGGCGCGCGCGTGTCGCGCTTGCCGCCGTCGCCGGTGCCGCCGTGCTGGCGTTTGCGGCGGACCGGCTTTGCCCGCTGCCTGCGCCCGGCCGTTCGGCGCCTTTCGCCTTGATCGTGACGGCGCGCGACGGCACCCCGCTGCGCGCTTTTCCCGACAAGCTCTATATCTGGCGCAACCCGATTACGCTCGCGCAGGTTTCGCCGCGCTACATCGAGGCGCTGATCGGCTATGAAGACCGCGCGTTCTGGTGGCACCCGGGGGTCAATCCGTTCGCCATCGTGCGTGCGGCCGGCCAGTGGCTGCTGCACGGTCATATCGTCTCGGGCGGATCGACGATCACGATGCAGGTGGCCCGCATCATCGATCCGACGCCGCACACGCTCTTGGGCAAGCTCCATCAGGTCCTGCGCGCGCTGCAGCTCGAAGTGCACCTGTCGAAGCGCGAGATTCTGACGCTCTACCTGAACTACGCGCCGATGGGCGGTGTGCTCGAAGGCGTCGACGCAGCGAGCCGCGCTTATCTCGGCAAGCCGCCGTCGAATCTGAGCTACGCCGAAGCGGCGATGCTGGCGGTGCTGCCCCAGGCGCCGTCGCTGCTGCGGCCTGACCGCTTCCCGAAGCGGGCGCGCGATGCACGCGACAAGGTCGTGCGCCGGATGGCCGACCGCTGGCCGCAAGCGGTGATCAACGACGCGCTGACCGAACCTGTCTACGCGCAAACGGTTCGCGAGCCGATGCTCGCGCCGCTTCTGGCCGAGCGGCTGCGACGCGGTGCGCGGGGTAAGCTGCGCGTAACGAGTACGATCGATGCCGATCTGCAAGGCACCGTCGAGTCGCTGTTGCTCGAACGCGTACGCACGCTGCCGCGCCACGCGTCGTGCGCGGCGCTCGTGGTGGACAACGCGACACTCGAAGTGCGGGCGTACGCCGGATCGGCCGACTTCAGCGATCTCGAACGCGCGAGCCACGTCGATATGGTGCGTGCGTGGCGCTCGCCCGGTTCGACGTTGAAGCCGTTCCTTTACGGCTTCGCGCTCGATGCGGGGCTCATCGATTCGGAGTCGTTGCTCGCCGACGTGCCGCAATCGTTCGGCGGCTACCAGCCCGGCAACTTCGAGCAGTCGTTTCACGGCGTGGTCAGCGTGTCCGAAGCGCTGACGCGCTCGCTGAACGTGCCGGCCGTGCAAGTGCTCGATCAATACGGGCCCGACCGCTTCGTGTCGAAGCTGCGCTCGGGCGGTTTGCGCCTGCGCTTTCCGCGCGGCGCAACACCGAATCTTGCGGTGATCCTCGGTGGCGCCGATACGACGCTCGAGTATCTCGTCGGCGGTTATGCTTCGCTTGCTCGCGGCGGGATCGCGGGGCTGCCGCGCCTTACGCCCGATGCGCCGCGCGACGAACACCGGATGATGAGCCCCGGCGCCGCGTTCATCGTCCGCGACATCCTTGAAACGGGCGGCCCGACGGGCCGGGCGATCGAAGAGCGCGGGGCCCAGCACGGCATCGCATGGAAGACGGGCACGAGCTTCGGCTTCCGCGACGCATGGGCCGTCGGAGTGACGGACCGTTATACGGTCGGCGTGTGGATCGGCCGTCCCGACGGCACACCGAACCCCGGATACTTTGGTGCGAACGCCGCCACGCCGTTGATGATGCGCATCTATGCCGCGTTACCCGATGCGGTCGAAACGTTGCATCGCACGCCGCCGGCCGGCGTGACGCAGGCGCAGATCTGCTGGCCGCTCGGTAACGCGCTCGGCGCACAACCCGATTCGCTGTGTGCGCTGCAGCGCCGAGCGTGGCTGCTCGACGGCGTGGCGCCGCCTACGTTCCCGGATCCCATACGCGGCGGCGAGCCCGTCCTGCGCTATACCGTCGACAGCGTGACGGGCTTGCGCGCGAACGCCGACTGCACGACACACGCGCTGCGCGAAGCGCAAAGCCCGCTGTGGCCGACGGTGCTGATGCCCTGGCTCGACGAGCGCAGCCGCCGCCTCGACCCGCCGGCATGGGCGCCCGGCTGCGCGCCGCCGGCCGCGCGCGAGGGTCGGCTCGCGATTGTCGGCGCGAGCTCGGGCGAAGTGATCCTGCGCGCGTACGGCGGCACGATGCCGCAACTGCATCTGACGGTCGATGGTGCGCAAGGCACGATCGGGTGGCTCGTCAACGGCACGCTTGCGGGCCGCGAAAGCGCTGCGCATGGTTTTACGGTGCCGCTGCCGCAGCCGGGCGAATATGCGATTACCGCGTTCGACGAAAACGGACGCTACGATCGAATCACGGTCGAGGTCCGCTGACGCGGCGTGCCTGCCAGGGGCGTAACGATGGCCGGCCGGCAGAAAAACTTCGCGATGCGAAGCCGCTTCGTTTGCAAGCACGCAGACGCGTAAGCAAAATCGAATTCATTGGTTCTCGATAGCGGCGGCGACGACTACGCTCAAGTGACCTCCCCTTGGAGCGCTTGCCATGCACCGTCGGATTCCTTCGCGCAGCGACGCATCGCCTGCGTCCACGTCCACATCCCCATTCCCCGGCGGCGCCCCCTCGCGGTCGCAGGCAACGAAACGGCCCGATCCGAACGGGTTCGTTTCCGACTTGCCGAAACGCACCGATGGCGCGACCCGGGCCGCCACCGTCACGTCGAAGCCGCCTGTCGACACGCGATTGCGCACGCTCGTCGATCGCTTCGTACCGGGCTGGTCGTTCAAGCAGGCACTGTTCGTCTTCGCGCATCCCGACGACGAGACGATGATGACGAAGACGATCGCGACGCTGCTTGCTCGCGGCGTGCAAGTCCGCGTGATCTACCTCACGCAGTCGAACGGCGGTACCGCGTTCACGAGCCGAAGCGGCATTCAACGACCGACGTTCGCCGCATCGGGCAAAGAGGCATTGTTTTCGCAGCGCTACGGCGCACTGCGAATCGCGCAATCGATCGGATTCCTGAGCGACCTTGCGCCCGACCCGCGGCAGCTCAAAGTCGACGTCCTCAGCTATCCGGATCGTAGCCCTTATAACGCACCGGCCGAACGCAGCATCCGGTACAGCCAGGTTGCCGACTGGAACGCGGCGCATATCGTCGACTTCATCGAGTCGGCGATCGTGGAGGACGCGCCGTCGGCCGTTTTCACCCTGCGCCACGAACGGGCGGTCCACCCGGCCCATACCGAGAGCGTGCGGCTCGTGCAGCAGGCACTCGAAGCGCACCGTGCGAAGCGGGGCGGCAGTCATCCCGTGCACTTGAGCGCACTTGAAACGGGATGGTACGAGCGCCGATACCTGCGCCCGCTCACGAAACGGCAACGGGTCGAAAGTCGCTATACCGACGACGAGTTGCCGGCGATCCGTGCGCTGCTCGCCAAGTGGTTCGGCCGCGACGGTGGCCACGGGAGCGATGCAGCCGTGCCCGAATGCGAACAGCCGCCGGGCGCCAAACGCCAGTGGGATGCCGAGGTCGATCGTGAAGTGCTGGAGGCGGCGCCCGACACCGATCGTCGCATCGTGCACTTTTTCAATGCACTGCTGAACGATTCGACGGCGAACGACATGGCGCGCGCGACTGCCGGCACGGGAGGCAGCACGCACGCCGGGGCGGCGGGCAATGAGATGCATGCTCCGCACGTGACGGTGCATCAGCCGCAGATACCGGCAGACGCGTCGGCGCAGCGGCGCCGCGCGCACGGTGTCGAACTGATGCCGCCAGCGACGGCCACGCGCCACGTGGGGCCGCAAGATGCGAAGACGCAGGCGGCGCTGCCTGGCGTCGTCCGTCGAGCGCGCGTCGGGATCGGCCGCGCCCCGCATGCCATGACCGAGGCGCAGCGCGAAGGGCTTGCGGCGTTGAAAGCGCCGCCGCCGGATGTGCCCGAACACACGGCCGTGCGCGAGCGTATCGCCAACCTCGCGCCCGCGCGACGGCGCGAGGGGCATCGCTTCCTTGCCGGCCCGAGGCGCGACACGGTCGTCTATCTGTTGTCGGCCAACCAGATGCCCGCAGGCGCATCGGGCGCCAGGGGACGCGGGCTTACGCTCGATGCGCGCACGCGGCCCTTCGCCTCGCTCGATATCGCGCGCGAATATGCCATCACGCTGATCAAGGCGGCGCCGCAGGCCGATGTCGCCATCTACCGGCTCGCCGGTCCCGCGGACGAACTGCGGCGTGCGCTGCGCAGCGGGCACGTCGACCGGGCGTTGATCGAGCGCGCCGCGATGGTGCTCGATGGGCAGGGCACGCTGCATCCGGTCACGATCGCGAACACCTCGGCGAAATACAGGCCCGTCGCCGGCACGGTCATAGGACGTCCTCCCGTAACCGGGATGCCACGGAGGCGAATGCGGCGTGCGGCCGCGACCGCGTTCGGCAAGATCGGCGCAACCGCAGTGGCGACGTACGTCAGCACACGGTATGGCCTTGGTCTTTCCCACGAAGCAACGATGGAAACGCTGTTGCAGACGGGTCGCATCATGTTCGCCGCGCGTGCGTGGATCAATGCCAGCAAGCGCGTGCTCGAAATCCGACTGGCGCGTTTATGCGAGGTGGTCGGTGCAGAGCGGACGCAGCGCGCCGCAGCGCTGACTTCCGGCACCCCAACCGGCTCGCCCGCCGACGCTGTGAACAACACGCCGCTGCTCGATACGCTGGCCCGGCGCACGCGCGGCTTGCGCGGGATCGCCCGCGGCTATACGCGCCGCGATCGCGCACAAATCGCATTGCTGGCCGACGTCGTCCGGCATTCGCCCGACGATGCCGACGCTTACCGGCTGCTCGAAGGACTGGCGACCGGGGGGCTCTTTGCGTCGGACAGCGCCGTCGAGCGGGCGCGGCGCGCGTTCTGGGGGCTCAGCTATGCACCGAGCGATGTCGCGGCGGCGGGAATCTGGCTCGCGCCCGAGGTGCTGTTCTCCGGCATCGATTCAGTCGGCGCTGCGGCAGAGCGGGTCGCCGACGGGGCGATGCTGATGTTCGTGCCGGTCCATTTGCTCGGCAACGGCGGCCCGCGCATCGCGCGTGCACTCGAGAAGATCGGACGCAAGCACCATCTCGATCCGTCCGTGCCCGCCGCCGGCGAGCCGCTGCGCGACTTCCTGCCCGGGAACAGCGACCGCCCCCGTGCGGTGCGCCGGACGCTGGGCGAGCTGTTGACGTACGCACGGCTGCGGCCCGACGGTGGACGTCTGCACAAACCTGCGTTGTTCAAGCGTCTGCCTGAGTTCCAGATGCTCGGCGCGGCGGTCGCGTCCGTGCCGTTCGGCACGGCGAACGCGCTCGGCGCAATCGAGGCAGCGAGCGCGGGGCATGTCGGCGCGGCGGCCTTGCAAACGGCGATGGTGGCGGCCGATGCGGCGTTCGCGCGCGGCTTTTGGCACGCCTACGAAAACGCGCATGGCGACACGCATGGGCGCGGGCCGATCGTGCGGCGGGGGCGCTTCGCGCCGTTGAGTCCACCGGTGCGAGGCGCGCGAGCGCAACCTGACGACATCACGCAGCCGCACTTGGTTGCGCACGGCTTCTTGCGGCGATTCGAACCCGAGTTCGTGATTGCGACAGGCATGGGCATGCAAGTCGCGCTCGGGTTGATGCTCGGAAGCTGAATCAGAGCGAGCCGGCGCCCTTACCTTCCGACCACCTCGCTCCATTCGATGTCGAACCGCGCGAGGTACTTGCGCAATCGGTCCGCATCGTTCGGCTGCTTTTTGCCTTGCCGCGACACCGCGAAAAGTTTGCGGCCCGCATCCGACAAGCTCGCCGATTCCCGGCAAACAGCCAGCACGTGTTCCAGCTGGACCCGGTCGAACAGGTCGATTGGCGCCAGACGCTCGCCGAGCAGCGCGGCGAGCGCGTCGCGGCCTTCGTCATGCCGCACATGTAGCGGCTGTCCCGACCACGTCCGCTCGAGCCGCGCAATTTCATCGGCGACGACGGGCTCGGTGATCCGGCCTGTATCGGCGAGCGTGGCCATGCGCGTGACCGAAGCCGAGAGCTCCCGGAAATTGCCGGGCCATGCCGCCTTCGCCGAGGTCGCGAATGCAAGGTAGCGGCGCTTGGCTTCCACGTTGAACCGCACGCGCATCCCTTCGTCGCGACCGTTGCGCTCGAGTTCGTAATCGAGATTGGGCTCGATATCCTCACGCCGCTCGGCCAACCCGGGCAGCGTATAGGTCCATAGGTTGATCCGCGCGTACAAGTCCTCGCGGAATGTGCCGTCGGCCACCATCTGGCGCAGATCGCGGTGCGTCCCCGCGATCAGTGCGAAGTCGCTCTCCACCTCGCGATCGGCCCCGACGGGCAAGAAACGCTTCTCTTCCACGGCCTTGAGCAGCATCGCCTGCTCGTCGAGCCCGAGCTCGCCGATCTCGTCGAGAAACAGGAGCCCCTCGTCGGCCGCCCGCAGCAAGCCGGCACGTGCAGTCTGTGCGCCCGTGAAAGCGCCCTTCACATGCCCGAACAGCGCGGACATCGCTGCGTCACCCCGGAGCGTCGCGCAGTTCACTTCGATAAATGGACCGCTCAATCGATGCCGCGCGCGCTTCAGTTCATAGATGCGCTTCGCGAGGAACGACTTGCCGGCACCGGTCGGACCGATCAGCAGCATCGGCGCCTGCGAGCGCACCGCGACGCGTTCGATCTGCTCGATGAGCGCATTGAACGCTGCATTGCGTGTGGCGATACCGGCCTTCAGAAACGAGACTGTCTCGTCCCGTTCACGCGCGAAACGCTGCGCGATCCGGTTATAGCGCGAGAGATCGAGATCGATGATCGACACGGTGCCGGGACCGCTCGCCCCCTCATCGGTGCCGCGCGGCGGCGCCGATTGCACGAGGCGTGCCGGCAGGTAGCGCGCCTCGGCCAGCAGGAACCAGCAGATCTGCGCGACGTGCGTGCCGGTCGTGATGTGAATCAGGTAGTCCTCACGGTCGACATCGAATGGATAGCCGCTTGCGTAATCGTGCAACGCTGCATAGACCGCTTCGAAGTCCCAAGGATCGGCGATCCGCATCGGCGTGAGCCGCACTTGTGTGCCGGGGGAAATCGTCGCGATGTCCTCCGACACGCGCGTCGCCAGATGCAGGAAGTCGGGCGGATACAGCAGTTCGAACCGGTCGATGTGCAGGTCGCGCTGATCGCACAGGCAGATCGTCGGGCGCCATTTGCTCCAGCGGCGCGCCCCCTTCCCGAGATCGAGGACTGTGCCGAGGAAGCCGATCGCTACAGTTTTCTTCACGTTATCTCGAAGTATATGTATTTATCTTATGGTATCAGACCGTGCCGAAAGGGCGGGTCGATCAGCCATCGCCACGGCTTTCTCGATCACCGCACTTTCCCTTCCGGCTCAAAGACTTAAAGCGACCGGCCGTTGCTGACCGCGTGCCCTGGCACGATTGTCGCGTTAGTCGATGTGACCGCCGGCCCCGGGGACTGCGAGTCAAGGCTCCGATGCCTTGCTGGTGCGCCTGCGCCGAACATGGTTTGTCGTGCTTGCGTATGCCGCCCCGAAGCGAAACGGTCATCGATGGCGAACTGGGTTCTCGGGTTCGATTCCCGAACGCCATGCTCTGTAGTACCACGGTAAAGCCTCGCTTTCGGGCGAAGGCTCGGGTTCGAATCCCGATCGAAAACGTGCTGTAACGCCGGCTGCAGGCTCTCGGGGCTTGCCGCTCGCGAGACCGGTCGATGTCCCGCGTGGACGGCGAGCAGTTCGTCGAGCCGATACAACGCAAGCTTCACGCGTCGTGTCGACCGATGGATTGCCCCCCGTGCGCGCCGCACCTCGATTCGTCGCGAGAGCGATGCCGGCGCAAAATGAAGAAGAAAAAGGAAAACGAAGATGTGGAAACGCTATGTGGTGAAAAAGAACGAACGCGCGCTGCTGCTGCGCGAAGGGGATTTCGTGAAGGTGCTCGAGCCGGGCGTCTTCAAGGCATTCGATCCGCTCAAGCGGCTCAGCGTGCGCGCGGTGCAGCTCGACGAGCCGCTGACGGATCTCGCCCTCGCGGACTATCTGCGCCTGAACGCGCCGCAGGTTATCGAGCGCTTTTTCGAGCCGATGGATCTTGCTGCACATGAAGTCGGGCTGCGCTACGAAAACGATGTGCTCGTGGAATTGCTGCCGCCGGGGACGCGCCGGCTCTACTGGAAAGGTTTGATCGCGCATAAGCTGGAGCGTATCGATGTATCGGGCGACGCCGCGGTGCCGCCGTCGATTGCGAAGCAACTGACGCAGCCGTCGCTGCGGGCACGCCCCGTTGCGGGGGCGACCGGCGTGCTACTGGCGCAGGTTTCGGCCTATCACGTCGGGGTCCTGAAGATCGACGGCAACATCGAGCGACTGTTGACGCCCGGCCTGTCGGCGTTCTGGCGGTTCGCGCGTGACGTGTCGGTGGAGTGTGTGGATACGCGCCTGCAGACGCTGGAAGTGGCGGGGCAGGAAATCCTCACGCGCGACAAGGTGGCGCTGCGGTTGAACCTGTCGGCCACCTGGCGCTTCGTCGACGTGCTCGGTGCGTTCGGCCAGTTGCAAAAACCGGCTGACCACGTCTATCGCGAACTGCAATTCGCGCTGCGTGCGGCTGTCGGCACGCGTACGCTCGACGAACTGCTGGAGAACAAGCAGCTGATCGACGGTACGGTGCTGGAGCAGGTTGCCCGCAAGCTCGGAGGCACGGGTGTATGCGTGGAGGGCGTCGGCGTGAAGGACATCGTGTTGCCTGGCGACATGAAGACGATTCTCGCCCAGGTCGTGGAAGCCGAGAAGGCCGCGCAGGCAAATGTGATTCGCCGCCGCGAGGAAACGGCAGCGACACGTTCGCTGCTGAATACGGCCAAGGTCATGGAAGAGAACCCGACCGCGCTTCGGCTCAAGGAGCTGGAAACGCTCGAACGCGTGGCGGAGCGGATCGATCGGATCTCCGTGTTCGGCGGGCTCGATCAAGTGCTGAACGGCCTGGTGAGCCTGAAGCCGGCGCAGGCATGAAATGGTAACAACGCCCCGGGCCGTGTTGTCGCGGCCCGGGCGTTCAATGAAATCGAATGGTGTAAGCAATGAGCGAAGTGGAATATCAACTGATGGAAGTGGCCGGCGGGCGGCCGGTCAAGATGTGGACGCAGGGTGTGGCCGTCGAGGACGAAGCGCGGGAGCAACTTCGCAATACGGCGAGCATGCCGTTCATCTTCAAGCATATGGCCGTGATGCCCGACGTTCACCTCGGCAAGGGGTCGACGATCGGCAGCGTGATTCCGACGCAGGGAGCGATCATTCCGGCAGCCGTCGGCGTGGACATCGGGTGCGGCATGATGGCCGTGCGCACGACGCTTACGGCGTCCGATCTGCCGGACTCACTGGCGGGCGTGCGCAGTGCGATCGAGCGCGCGGTGCCGCACGGGCGTGCGCCGGGTCGGCGCGATCCGGGGGCGTGGAGCCGCCCGCCCGAGGCGATCGACGAGGTGTGGAAAGCGCTGCAACCGGGCTTTTCGCGCATCGTCGAGAAGTACCCGGCACTCGCGCGCACGAACAACCATACGCACCTGGGTACGCTTGGGACGGGCAACCACTTCATCGAGGTGTGCCTCGACGAGAGCGACAGCGTCTGGTTCATGCTGCATAGCGGCTCGCGCGGCGTGGGTAACGCGATCGGCAACCTGTTCATCGAACTGGCTCAGGCCGACATGCGTCAGCACATTGCCAATCTGCCCGATCGGAACCTCGCGTACTTCGAGGAAGGCAGCGTGCACTTTGCCGACTATGTCGAGGCGGTGGGCTGGGCGCAGGACTTCGCGCGCCGCAACCGTCAGGCAATGATGGATGCCGTGATCGCCGCCGTGCAGAAGGCGATGGGCAAGCCGTTCGCGATCGACGAGCATGCGGTGAACTGCCACCACAACTACGTGCAGAAGGAGCGGCACTTCGGCGCCGATATCTTTGTGACCCGGAAGGGCGCAGTGTCGGCGCAGAAGGGACAACTCGGCATCATTCCCGGTTCGATGGGTGCGAAGAGCTTTATCGTGCGCGGGCTTGGCAACGCCGAGAGTTTTTGCTCATGCAGCCACGGTGCGGGCCGCAAGATGAGCCGGACAGAGGCGAAGCGCCGCTTCACCGTGGCCGATCAGGTCAAGGCGACGGCCCACGTGGAATGCCGCAAGGATGCCGCCGTGATCGATGAGATCCCGATGGCATACAAGGACATCGACGCGGTCATGGCCGCACAACGCAGTCTCGTCGAAGTCGTGCATACGCTGCGCCAGGTGGTGTGTGTGAAGGGGTAGTGTGTGCATGCTGGCCGACGCCGGAGTCGGCGCGGAGTACGAACGGCCCGAAGCTGAAGTCGCCGTACTCGACGCGCTACTGCGGGAAACGTTAGTCGCATGAGCCGCCGAAGCGGGGCTCATGCAGGCGCTCAGATGATAAGGCGCGAAATCTTCGTCCCTTCGAGCGAGACGCCGGCCATGAGTCCCGCGTTCGTGAGCACGAACGCCTCGACCGGTCCCGTGGCCGTCGACGTATCGATATTGCCGTTCGCCCCGACCTTCAGTACGGCAACCGTTGCGTCCACGCCGGCGGCCCAACCCTGGCTGCGCACGAACTTGTCGAGCGCTTCCTGGGTCATGAACAGCATGATGATGGCCTTCGATTGAGCGCCGATCTGCAGTCCGAACGAAGCGCCGGCCATGCTGTAGTAACCGGTGGTCTGTCCGCCCACGCGGAGCCCGCCTTGACCGTATTGGCCGCCGAACCAGAAGCCCGCGCCAATCACCGATGGGAAAACGAGTACCCCGCGCGCATTCGCGACGAGTTCGCGCGAGCCGCGCACCGTCGTATAAAGACGGGCCAGCGTTTCATTGATGTCGGCATCGATCGATTGACGCCGACTCGCGTTGGCTTCGGCAGAATTGCCTGACGAAACGGACGTCGTCGTGCAGGCCGTGAGCCCGAACCCGGCCGAAGCCAGGGCAGTGGTAGTAAGAGCGATGAATCGACGGCGTTGCATGTTGCCTCCTGCGGATGCACGGCGTTGCGCCATGAAGCTCGATATCGGCGACGTCGACATTCGCGCCAGCATGCAGGCG
>CBJMQH010000021.1:0-19463 GCA_966431825.1 uncultured Trinickia sp. | reverse complement strand
TGGTGCTGCTCAACGACTGGAGCGCGCGCGACATCCAGCAGTGGGAATACGTGCCGCTCGGTCCGTTCAACTCGAAAGGGTTCGCTACGACGATTTCGCCCTGGATCGTGACGCTCGACGCACTCGAACCGTTTCGCGTCGAGCAGCCGCAACAGACGCCGCCGCCGCTTGCCTACCTCCGACACGATGGCCCGCACGGGTTCGATATCGCGCTCGAAGTGCGCCTGCGGCCCGAGGGCGCCGCGCGCGCGACGACGATTGCGCGGACGAACTTCAGACATATGTACTGGACGATGGCCCAGCAGCTTGCCCATCACACCGTGTCAGGCTGCAACACGCGCGTCGGCGACCTGATGGGCTCGGGCACGATCAGCGGGCCGGCGCCCGATTCGTTCGGGAGCCTGCTGGAGCTGACCTGGAACGGCACGAAGCCGATCGCGCTCGACGGTGGCGGCACGCGCACGTTCATCGAGGACGGCGACGAGCTGACGCTTGCCGGCTGGTGCCAGGGCGATGGGTACCGCGTCGGGTTCGGGACCTGCGTCGGGACGATCCTGCCTGCCCGTGATTGAAATGACGTTTCGCTAGCGATGGGGACGGCGGCCGCCGAGGGGGCTGCCGTTGTTCCCTTTCTACCCATTTGGCATCGTTCTTGCTCGGTTTTCGCCTGCGGCGAGCGTGCTTCGGGCGCGTGCGGCTCGCGTGTCATCGCACTGTCATGATTGGGCGATAGTCTCGCCGGTTTCCTCGGCTTACCCAGCCGGGGCGGCGGTGCAACCCGCGCGCTGCGCACTACCCACATACGTACTCATGCTCTCTCCCGCATCCCCTCATGCGGTTGCACTCGAAGCGTCGGCGCAGACCGGACCGGTCTGGCATGTGCCGCTCGAGAATCACGCTCCCTACGACCATGTCCGGCTCAAACGTGTGTTCGAAGACGACACGTCGCGTCACCGTGTCGTGGTGGTCGACGCGCGCAAATTGCTCGCGTGTGCCGATCGCGACGGCACCGATTACGTGCTGCCTCCTGTCAGCGAGTGGCACAGCGGCAAAGTGAAGGGCATTCGCGCGTTCCTCGATCCGTCGAACGCGCGCGTGCCCGCCATGCCTTATGTGACGATCGGCACGCGGCGCGTGCGGGGCCTTGCCGGTTGGCTCGGCTTGCAGCGCGAAGGGGTTATTTGCTTCCGCAACGGCCAGCACCGCGCGCGCTACATGCTCTACGCCGGGGCGCGTGCGTTCCCCGTCGAAGTCCATGAGCGCGAGGCCGCGCTGCTTGCGCAGCTCTGTGGTGTGACGCCCGAGCGCTGAGCTGTTCAACAAATTCCTTGCGCAGGATGCACGAATGGCGCAATGATCGATAACCCGCAGCCGCTGTAGGCCGGTTCTTCGCGTCGCATGGCGCGACCTGCCCGGTTGCGAAAGGGCGCGCGCCGACCGTGCGCGCGACGCAAACTTCCCGTGGCGTTTGTCCGTATCGATCCTATCCATGTCCATTCAACCTATTCCTTGCCCCGACGTCGTTTCGCTCGACGAAATCCTCCCCGAAGAACCGCTGTTGATGATGGGCGCCGGCCCCGTGCCGATTCCGGCCGCCGTCGCCAAGGCGAATGCGATCGTCATCAACCATCTCGGCGCGACGATGGCAAAGGTGATCGGTCAAGTGAAGGACATGGCGCGCTATGTCTTCCAAACGCGTACGAAGTGGGTGCTTGGCGTGGCGGGCCCCGGTTCGGCCGCGATGGAAATGGCGATTTCGAACCTCGCTTGGCAAGGCACGCGTGTACTCGCCGTCAAGAATGGCTTTTTCAGCGGCCGCATGGCCGAGATGGCCACGCGCTGCGGCGCCGATGTGACGACGCTCGACGTGGCCGACCGCGCCGTCGTCGACATGAAGGTGCTGACCGATGCGCTCGCGCGCGTGAAGCCGCACATCGTCACCGTGGTGCAGGGCGAAACGTCGAACACGGTCTGGAACCGCGAGCTCATGGACATCGCGCGGCTCGCGAAGGCCGCGGGTGCGCTCGTCGTCGTCGACGCCGTCTGCACGTTGAGCACGATGCCGCTCGAAATGGATGCCTGGGGTATCGATGCGGTGATTACCGGTGGGCAGAAGGGCCTGTCGTCGATCCCCGGTGTGTCGTTGATCGCGTTCTCCGAAGCCGCGTGGCAACGGATGAAGTCGCGTCCTGCGCCCGGTGCGCACTGGTGTCTCGACGCCTCGCTTGCCGAGAACTTCTGGCACAACGCCGGGTACCACTACACGGCGCCCGTGTCGGGCGTCCTGGCGCTGCACGAAGCGCTGCGGCTCGTCTGTGCGGAAACGCTCGAAAAGCGCTTCGCACGCCACCTGAAATGCTCGTTGGCGCTGCAGGCCGGCATTTCGGCGATGGGTCTCGTGCTGCATACGCCCGAGGCGTGCCGGCTCAATTCGGTCGTCGGCATCGAGGTGCCCGACAGCTTGAGCCCTGGCGACGTCTGCGGCCATATCTCGCGTCACTACCAGGTCGAGATTGCCGGATCGTTCGGTCTGCCGATCGTGCGTATCGGGCAGATGGGCGAGCAATGCCGCGAGCACAACCTGTTTCGTACGCTGCACGCGCTCGGCCGCACGATGGTCGATCTCGGCGCGTCCGTCGACCTGCCGGCCGGTGTGGCCGCGCTCGAGCAATCGCTGTCGGGCAGCACGCGCGGGCGTTGACGGGGTAGCGCAGGCCACTGCGCGCGATTGAAGCGAAGTGGCCGCTGCGGCACGCGATGCGCCATTGGGTGCCGCGCGTCGTTTCGATCGTCGGGTGCGCGGGCGTCAGCCGAGCAGCAACAAGGCGACGCCGGTTGCAATGAGCGCACCGGACCAGAGCCAGTCGAAGTTGATCCAGCCGCGCCGCAACATGCCGAGGCCCAGGTATTGGTAGGCCGCGAAGGCGATTGCGCCGCTCGTGAGCGAGGCGGCGACCGTGTGCACGAGCGTGGCCTGCAGCGCCGGGCCGAACAAGCCGGACAACGGTGTGGCGGCGCTGCCCGCGGCGCTTGCCGCACCCACGGCACATAGCGGCATGAGGGCCGGCACGAGCATGAGCCCGGCGCCGTGCAGCGTGGCCGTTGCGGCCGACCAACCGGCGAGCCCGACGAAACCAGCCGTCATACCGACGCGCACGGGGTGTCGATGTCCATAAAAGTGGTGATAGGCGGCCCAGCCGATCAGTATCGCGCCCATCAGAAGCCTTAGATGCGAGGCATTGCCGGCGAATCCGAGCGCGAGCGCCGACGATGTGATGGCGAGCACCGATACCGCGTGCCCGAGCGCGAGCGGCGGCAGTGCCATCCAGAGCGCCTGGCGGTTGCCGCGCTGCAGGCCGAGCGCCGTCGCGAAAAGCCAGCCCATTGCCGGATTGACACCGTGGAAGATGCCGCTGCCCACGATGGCCGCCCAACTGCCGGCAGGGCCGGCAAAGAGGGCGGCGCTCACCTTGCGCCCCGCATGGTTGCCGTGCCGCTCACGGGTAGCAGTACGAATCCGACGAGGCATCTCCGCCTTGCAGGCGGATCTGATGCGGACGATGCGTGTCGGGCCATTCGAGGTAAAACTTGCGATCGATGGCAAGGCTGCCGTCGGCGCCGGCGTCGAGCTTGACCATCCAGCCGTCGATGCCTTCCGGATAGAACTGCTCGTCGATTGCGCCGTAGAGCGAGTTGGTGAAGTAGACGCGCCGGCCGTCGCGGCTCACCTCGACCATTTGCGGGCCGCCGTTCAGCGGCCGCCCTTCGGCGCGCGGATGCGTGGCGCGCGAAACGATGCCGCCGATGCGCACGCTGCCCGTGAGCTCGGGGTGGTTCGGATCGGATACGTCGTAGCGGCGCATCTCACCGGTGCCCCAGCAGGCGACGTAGAGGAAACGGTCGTCGAGCGAGAGCGCGATGTCGGTGACGAGCGGCGGTACCGCACCGAAGCCCTTGAGCATGGGCGGCAGCAGCGCCGGATCGGCCGGCTCGGCTGGGATTTCGATGACTTTGCGCGCGGCCCAGCGGTCGCCGTCGCGGTACCAGGTCCAGATCGAGGCCGACAAGTCCTTCAGGCTGATGACCGAGTTGACGAACCCGTAGGCCTTGGTCGGGTCGTGCGCCGGGCGCAGTTCGAAGACGAGCTGGTTTTCGGCGCCGAAGTCGATCGTTTGCTTGTGCTTGCGGGTATTCAGGTCCCAGAAGTGGAGCTGATGCCCATACTTGCCGCCCAGCAGGATTTCAGGCACGAGCCCGTTCTCGAACGTGGCCGGCAGGCCCCATTCGCTCGACACCAGCGTATCGAAGCCGAGATGCCACCAGGCGTCGTAGGCGAGTTCCTGCGGGCCCCGATCGATCTCCCAGCGGCCGCGGATATCGAACGTTTCGTGGTCCATCAGGAAGATGCCGCCGGGGCCTTCGCCCTCGGCGTTTGCCAGTGAGACGACGTAGATGCCCTGCGGCCCGCAGTGCACGGTGTGCGGGCGCGTGTAACCCGATTTGCGGGCGACTTCATCGGGTTCGAGGACGCGGACGATGGACGGTCGGCGCGGGTCGGGTTTGGTGTCGAGAATATGAATGCGCGACGAGCGCAGACCGGGCACGACGAGATAACGGCGTTCGGCGTGCGGATGCGGCGCGTTAGGGCAAAGACATGAACTGCATGCGTTCCAGCCGAAATGATGCAATTCGTCGCCCGTATTGGGCATCGGCACGCGGTGAATGATACTGCCGTAATTAGACGAACCGGGATCGAGATCGACGACGGCCAGTTCATCGGGGATTTTACGCGTGGGGTCGAAGCTGGCTACATACGCGAGTGATTCTTTCGGCGCGTCGGCGGCGAGGCGGGCGGACGGGTAGAACGTCGGATCGGGCTTCCAGGACGACATAGGGCTCTTCCTTTGTAAGAAAGCGCAGGGAGGCAGTCATCGTAAGAGCGAAGGCGATTGGAAGGCAAGAATTTAATTGGCACAAAAGGGCGAAGAAATAAAGTGGACCGTTCTGTGGGCTCTGGAAAGCAAAGCGGTTGGAAGTTTTATGATGCTTTCGAATAAGCTAATTATGGATTGAGCTAATAGAAAATGCGGATCGAATAAGGTCAAACGATGGTTTGAGAAATGCGCATTTGAGGCAATAAAAAAGGGCGCAATGCGCCCCTCGTCATCAGCCTGCCATGCGAGCTTAGACCGGCGCGGCTGCGGCCGCCCCGCGCGTCTGGCGCAGGTACAGCATGGCCGAAACGACCGCCGCACCGGCCGCCGCCAACGCCGCAAGCAGGAACACCGACGCATAACCGAACGCGCCCGCCACATACCCGGCGAGCGGCCCCATGACCCCGAGCGCCAGATCGAAGAAGACCGAGTAAGCGGCCAGCGCCGCGGGGCGGGTGGGCGGGGGGACGAGGTCCACGGGCTCCACGCCGAGCGACGGGAATACGAGCGCGAACCCGAAGCCTGTCATCGCGGCGCCGGCCAGCGCGGCGTAGGGGGTCTGCGCGAGCCACAGCAGCACGAGCCCCGCACATTCGAACGACAGCGAAACGAGCGCAACGCGAAAACCGCCGAATGTCCGGATCGCGTTCGCGAACAGTAGGCGCGCGCCAACGAAGCAGACACCGAACAGCGACAGCGCAATGGCCGGATGGGGCCAGTGGCGCGCCGTGTAGTAAAGCGCAATGAACGTGGCAATGGCGCCGAAGCCCGATGCGCCGAGCGCGAGCCCCATGCCGTGCGGCAGCACGCGGAAAAAGACGCTCGCGTACCCCATGCGCTCGCCATGCACGAGCGGCACCGGCGCAATACGACGTGCCAGAACATAACCCAGCGCGGCCAGCGCGACGGTCACGGCGCCCAGCGCCCACGGCCCGAACGCATGTGAAAGCGTCGCGCCGGCCGGCGCGCCGATCGCGAGCGCCCCATAGGTGGCGATACCGTTCCACGAAATCACGCGTGCGTTATGCGTCGCACCCACCCGGCCGATGCCCCAGAGGATCGCCCCCGTGCCGACGCAGCTCTCGCCGAAGCCTAGCGCAAGCCGGCTCGCCACCAGAATCGCGAGACTGACGGGCGCCCACCGTTGACACGCGAACGCGGCCAGCAGCAAGACGCCGCTCGCGCCGCAGGCGGCGAGCCCGATCGCGACGGTCCGCTTCGGGCCGATCGTATCGGCGAAGCGGCCCGCATGCGCGCGCGAGAGCAGCGTGGCCGCGTACTGAACGCTGACTGCACCCCCGGCCAGTACCGCGCCGAGACCGAGCTCGTCGTGGACGAACCCGGGCAGCACCGGCAGCGGCAGACCGATGACGAGGTAGCAGATAAATGTGAAGAACACGACCGTGACGATGCGCGCAGTGGCGGCGCGGTCGGTAAGCGGGGGAGCGGCAGTAACAGCTGACATGAGCGCGGTGATTGGCGAAACAAAAGCGGGGCCGGTTGCCGTGGGTGCCCCAGCGGCAACAGCAAAGCAGTCGGTAAGGGAAAACCGCAGTTGATACGAACACGATTTAGTGCGGTCGACATTGTCCCATGGAACCGGTTCGCCTGCAGAGCGCAAAAAACGGGGCCCCACCAACGGTCGTGCCCTCGACCCCATATCCGCCCAGGAATATGTCGGTCATGCGCGTCGCGCTATGGGTTGTCGAAATTGGCGGTGGTACGGTTCATATCATCGACGCGCGCGCTGCGCCGAGTTCGCGCCGGAGCGCGCGCACGGCGCAAACACCGCAGGCAACCCGACAACGAGACATGAGCCAGCCGATCCGTTTCTACCATCGCCACGCCGTTCGCGAAGTCCGCGACGTTCCGGTCACCCGCACGGTGCTCCAGTATCTGCGCGAGGACGCGCAGTGCACGGGAACGAAGGAGGGGTGCGCCGAGGGCGACTGCGGGGCGTGCACCGTCGTAATCGGCGAACGCGATGCGGCGGGCGGCATGCAGTTCAAGGCCGTCAACGCCTGCATTCAGTTCGTCCCGACACTCGATGGCAAGGCGCTTTTTACGGTCGAAGACCTGCGTCAGCCCGACGGCACGCTGCACCCCGTCCAGGAGGCGATGGTCGAGTGTCACGGTTCGCAATGCGGTTTCTGCACGCCCGGTTTTGTCATGTCGATGTGGGGGCTCTATCAGCAGCAGGGCGGCGAAGCCGCAACGCCCGACGGCGCTTGCGCCGGCGCGTGCCCATCGCGCCAGGAAATCGCCGACGCGCTGACGGGCAACCTCTGCCGCTGCACGGGCTACCGGCCGATCCTCGATGCGGCAGAGCGGATGTTCGCGCTGCCCGCGCCGAAAGCGCCGCTCGACGTAAGGGCAGTCTCGCGGGCGCTCGGCGCGCTCGTGCGCGACGAGGCGTTCCATTACGAATACGCGGCTCAGCGTTTCGACGCGCCACGCACGCTCGAAGCGCTCGCCGCGCTCAAGGCGCAGAGGCCCAACGCACGGTTGCTCGCGGGCAGTACCGACATCGGCCTTTGGGTGACGAAACAGATGCGCGCCCTCGATGACCTCATCTATGTGGGGCAGGTGGCGTCGCTGCAGCAGATCGCGGTCAACGACGCGTGGATCGAGATCGGTGCCGCTGTCAGTGTCGAACGCGCCTATGCGACGCTCGCGCAGCACTACCCCGAGCTGACCGAAATGTGGAAGCGCTTTGCTTCGGTGCCGATCCGCAATGCGGGCACGTTGGGCGGCAATGTGGCCAACGGCTCGCCGATCGGCGATTCGATGCCGGGCTTGATCGCGCTCGGCGCGCGCGTCGTGCTGGGCGGTGCGGGCGAGACGGGCGGCACGCTCGCTACGCGCGAGCTGCCGCTCGAAGCGCTCTACCTTGCGTACCAGAAGACGGACATGGCGCCGCACGAATTCGTTGCGGCGATCAAGGTGCCGACTCGGACCGGGTTGCGCGCGGACCTGCGTTTTCGCACTTACAAGGTGTCGAAGCGTTACGACTCGGATATCTCCGCCGTGTGTGCAGCGTTTGCTTTCATCGCCGACGGCGAGACGCTGCGCGAGCCGCGTATCGCATTCGGCGGCATGGCTGCCACGCCGAAGCGCGCCACGCATGCCGAGGCGGTGCTGGCCGGTCAGCCGTGGCACGAGGCGACGGTTCAGGCGGCCATGCTCGCCCTTGCGCAGGACTACGCACCGCTTACCGACATGCGGGCGACCAGCGCTTATCGCCTGCAGAGTGCGCAGAACCTGCTTTATCGATTCTGGCTGGAGACACGCTTGTCGGACCCGCTGCCGGCAGACGCCGTCAACGTGCGCGCCGTTGCGGCGGGCGGTGCGGCGACGCTCGCCTGACGCCTTACGGCGCCCTCGGACGCGAGGGCGGTCCACGCCAGAAAACAGACAGAGAATCCATCGACCATGAACCAGCAAGCCGAACCATTCCTCACGGCACGCTTGGAAGAAGCGCAAGCGCGCGCACCGTTCAAGCAAGTTCACGTTTCGCGCCCGCACGAGTCGGCCCATCTGCACGTGAGCGGACGCGCGACATATACCGACGACATCCCGCTCGTCGCGGGCACGCTGCACGCAGCGCTCGGTATGTCGACGAAAGCGCACGCGAAGATCGTCTCGATCGACTTCGAGGCGGTGCGTGCGACGCCGGGCGTGGTCGCCGTGTTCACGGCCGACGATATTCCAGGCAGGAACGATTGTGGACCGATCGTGCACGGCGACGACCCGGTGCTCGCAGACGGCATCGTGCAGTACGTCGGTCAGCCGATCTTCCTGGTCGTGGCGACCTCGCATGACGTGGCACGGCTTGCGGCTCGCCGCGCTCAGATCGTCTACGAAGATCTGCCTGCCGTGTTGACGGCGCAGGCTGCGCACGCGGCGGCGCAGTATGTGGTTCCTCCGATGAAGCTTGCACGCGGCGACCCGGGCGCGAAGATCGCGCAGGCGCTGCTTGCGGAGCGCGGCGAACTCACGCTCGGGGGGCAGGAGCAGTTCTACCTCGAAGGCCAGATCGCTTATGCCGTGCCGAAGGATGACGACGGGATGCACGTCTGGTGTTCGACACAACACCCGACCGAGATGCAGCACCATGTGGCGCACGTGCTCGGCGTCGCTTCGCATAACGTACTGATCGAATGCCGGCGCATGGGCGGCGGTTTCGGCGGCAAGGAGTCGCAATCGGCGCTGTTCGCCTGTTGCGCGGCGCTCGCAGCCTGGAAGCTGCTGTGCCCCGTGAAGCTGCGGCCCGATCGCGACGACGACATGATGATCACGGGCAAGCGCCACGACTTCCACTACACGTACGAAGTCGGTTATGCCGAGGACGGGACGATCGAAGGAGTGAGCGTCGACATGACTTCGCGCTGCGGTTTCTCGGCCGACCTGTCGGGGCCCGTGATGACGCGCGCCGTCTGCCACTTCGATAATGCCTACTGGCTGTCCGACGTCTCGATCGCCGGCTTCTGCGGCAAGACGAACACGCAATCGAACACGGCGTTCCGCGGCTTCGGCGGTCCGCAGGGCGCGTTCGCGATCGAGTACATCATCGACAACATCGCGCGCACGTTGCGGCTCGATCCGCTCGACGTACGGCGCCGCAATCTGTACGGGATCACCGAGCGCAACGTGACCCCGTACGGCCAGACGATCGAGGACAACGTCATTCATGCGCTCATCGACGAGCTCGTCGAGACGAGCGACTACCGTCGCCGGCGCGAGGCGGCGCGGGCGTTCAACGCAACAAGCCCGGTCTTGAAGAAGGGCATCGCGCTCACCCCCGTCAAGTTCGGCATCGCGTTCAACGTCACGCACTTCAATCAGGCCGGTGCGCTCGTCCACATCTACACCGACGGCTCCGTGCTCGTGAATCACGGCGGCACGGAAATGGGCCAGGGCCTGAACACGAAGGTGGCGCAGGTCGTGGCACACGAACTCGGCATCGCGTTCTCGCGCGTGCGCGTCACGGCGACCGATACGAGCAAGGTGGCCAATACGTCCGCGACGGCGGCGTCCACGGGCTCCGATCTGAACGGCAAGGCGGCCCAGGATGCCGCACGCCAATTGCGCGAGCGTCTTGCCGCCTTCGCGCTCGCGAAGTACGCGCCGCAGGGCAGCGCGCTCGCCGCCCATGACGTCGTATTCGCCGACGATGGCGTGAGCGTCGGCGGCACGGTCATACCGTTCGGTGAGTTGGTCGCGAAGGCCTATCTCGCCCGCGTGCAGCTCTGGTCCGACGGCTTCTATGCCACACCAAAACTTCATTGGGATCAGGCCAAGCTGCAGGGCAGGCCGTTTTTCTACTATTCGTATGGCGCGGCCGTGTCCGAAGTCGTTGTCGACACGCTGACGGGCGAGATGCGCGTGCTGCGTGCCGATGCGTTGCACGACGTAGGCGACTCGCTCAATCCGGCACTGGACATCGGTCAGATCGAAGGGGGATTCATCCAGGGGATGGGCTGGCTCACGACTGAAGCGCTGTGGTGGAACGACGGCGGCAAGCTCATGACGCATGCGCCGTCCACCTACAAGATTCCGACGGTCAACGATTGTCCGCCCGACCTGCGCGTGCGGCTCTTCGAGAACCGCAACGCGCAGGACAGCATTCATCGCTCGAAGGCGGTGGGCGAGCCGCCGCTCCTGCTGCCGTTCTCGGTGTTCTTTGCGATCCGGGATGCCGTGTCGAGCGTGGCCGACTACACAGTGAACCCGCCGATGAATGCGCCGGCGACGGCCGAGGAAATCCTCAAGGCGGTGACGGCCGTGCGGCAGCACGTTCAGACAGGGATGCGGCCATGACTGCTGCGCGCGCTAACGGCGGGCGAGACACGCGTCAGCCGCCGCTGCATGTCGTGCTTTTTGGGGCGGGCCATGTGGGGCATGCGCTGGTCGCGCTGCTCGGGCGGTTGCCCTGTGTCGTGCAGTGGGTCGACACACGCGACGAGTGTTTCCCCGACGAGGTCCCCGCCAACATCCAGATCGAGGCGACCGATACGCCGGCCGCAATCGTCGACGGGGCGCCGCCGCGGGCTGCGTTCCTTGTCATGACGCACAACCACGCCATCGATTTCGCGCTTGCCGAACGGATCATGCGGCGCCGCGATTTCGCCTACTTCGGCATGATCGGCTCCAAAACGAAACGCGTGAAATTCGAGCGGCGCCTCGCGCTGCGCGGCGTGCCGGTCGAACGTTTGGCCGAGATGGTCTGCCCGATCGGCGTGTCCGGCATCGTCGACAAGGCGCCGGAGTCGATCGCCGTGGCCGTTTGCGCGCAACTGATGCAGGTCCGCACGCAGGTCGCCACGCGCGCCGCCGCCTGCGTCGACGCATGATAGCCTGACTGCTGCCCCCAAAGCTTTCCTTCCCGTTCGAACCTGGCCGGTGCACCCCGTGCACGAGATGCGCGCCGGGCATGGCCAGTGCGCCATTTCGCAGACCCGGCAGAGCGGCGGGCCCGGCACGCCGACACGAAATCTTCTATGCTGCGCGAGGCGTTGCTCCGCAGGCCGCGCACGCCCGGCGCGAGCGCCGCGTTGGCGAGCGGGCCGCATCGAACGAACGAGGAACCCCGTCATGCCCCATCTTTTCGATCCCCTTACGATCGGCGGTTTGTCTTTGTCGAACCGCATCGTCATCGCCCCGATGTGCCAGTACTCGGCCGCAAACGGCAACGCTTCGGATTGGCACATGATCCATCTCGGCCACCTCGCGCTTTCGGGTGCCGCGATGCTCATTCTCGAAGCGACGGCCGTCTCGCAGGAAGGACGAATCTCCCCGGGGGACCTTGGCCTGTACTCCGACGAAAACGAAGGCGCCCTCGCGCGCGTGCTGCACGCGATACGCGCCTATTCGCCGATTGCCGTCGCGATTCAGCTGGGGCATGCCGGACGCAAGGGGTCGAGCCAGGCGCCGTGGGACGGTGGCGCGCAGATTTCATCGAATGCGCCCGACGGCTGGCGTACGCTCGCCCCCTCCGCGGTACCGCATTCGCCCGAAGAGGAGGCGCCGATCGCGCTCGATCGCGCCGGACTCGACAAGGTGCGCGACGACTTCGTCGCCGCGGCCCGGCGCGCGGCGAGACTCGGTATCGACGGCATCGAGATCCACGGCGCGCACGGCTATCTGCTGCATCAGTTTCTCTCGCCGATCGCGAATCATCGCGACGACGAATACGGCGGCAGCCTCGAGAACCGGATGCGCTTCCCGCTCGAAGTGTTCGACGCAGTGCGCGCCGCCTTTCCGGCCGAACGCCCCGTCTGGATGCGGATCTCGGCCACAGATTGGGTGCCCGGCGGATGGGACATCGAAGGCACCGTCGCACTTTCGCAGGCGCTCAAGGCGCGCGGCTGTGCGGCCATTCATGTGACGACGGGCGGGGTCTCGCCGCAGCAGGCGATCAAGATCGGTCCGGGCTACCAGGTGCCGTATGCGCACAAGGTCAAGGCCGAGGTCGGTCTGCCGACGCTCGCGGTCGGCCTCATCACCGAACCCGAGCAGGCCGAATCGATTGTTGCGAACGGCGAGGCCGACGCGGTCTCGCTCGCCCGGGCGATGCTCTACGACCCTCGCTGGCCGTGGCACGCCGCCGCTGCGCTCGGTGCGCATGTCCACGCGCCGAAGCAGTACTGGCGCTCGCAGCCGCGCGAATTCAAGGACCTTTTCAGCGGCGCGCAGTTCGGGCAGCGTTGACAGGTTCTCACGCGGGAGGGGCGGGTCGGGGCCAAGGCAGGTCGCACTCGCCCGCGACGCGCTCGCGCGGTACTATCGTCGCCAGACGCGGCTCTGTCCCCACCCCCTGATGAAAGCCAACGACAACCGTAGAACCCGTATACCGAGGCCGCGCACCCCACGCATCGTCGCCCGCTTCGTGGCCATTTCCTGGCGCGATCTCGCCGTCTCGTTCGGCCCGGTTCTGCTCATCTGCGCCGCCGCGATCTGGTTTGCGATTCGCCTGATTCAACCTGCGCCGCCCAGCACGTTGACGCTTTCGGCCGGTCCCCCCGGCAGCTCGTTCTGGAACACCGCACAGCGCTACAAGACGATCCTGGCGCGCAACGGCATCAAGCTCGTCGTGCTGCCGTCGCAAGGATCGCTGCAAAACCTCGAGCGTCTCGCGGATCCGGCCGCGCAGGTCGACGTTGCCTTCGTTCAGAGCGGCGCCTTGAGCGCCGTGCCGGCCGTGGCGCAAGCCGTGCCGAGTGGGGGCGCATCGGACCCGGCGACGGCCTCGTCGGCCTCCGACACACCCTCGGCGTCTGCGCCGAACGCCGCGGCGCACCTCGTCTCGCTCGGCAGCGTGGCTTATGTGCCGCTCGTCGTTTTCTACCGTGGGCGTGTGAGGACGCGCTTATCCGAATTCGCGGGCGAACGGCTCGCAATCGGTCCCGAGGGCAGCGGTGCGCATGCACTGGCGCTTGCGCTGCTCAAGGCGAACGAGATCGAGCCGGGAGGAAAGACCGCGTTGCTGCCGCTGACGGGCGAAGCGGCAGCCAAGGCGCTGACGGACGGGCAGATCGACGTGGCGTTCCTGGCCGGTGAATCGGCGCAGCTGCCCGTCATGGCGCGGCTCGTGCGCACACCGGGCGTGCGTCTTCTTTCGTTCTCGCAGGCGCAGGCCTATGTGCGCCGGTTCACCTACCTGAACGATATCGAATTGCCGATGGGGGCCGTCGATCTCGGCAAGAACTTGCCGCCGCAGACCGTTCATACGCTCGCGCCGACGGCCGACCTCATCGCACGCGATGCGCTGCATCCGGCGTTGTCGGATCTGCTGGTCGAGGCCGCGCGCGAGGTGAACGGCCGCGCGTCGCTGCTGCAGCGCGCGGGCGAGTTCCCTGCGCCGCTCGTGCACGATTTCCCGATCAGCGATGACGCGGCCCGTTACTACAAGTCCGGCAAGGGCTTCCTTTACCGCGTGCTGCCGTTCTGGATGGCGAGCCTCGCCGATCGCTTCCTGGTGCTGATCGTGCCGATCGTCGTCGTGCTGATCCCGGGGGTGAAGCTCGTGCCGCCGCTCTATACATGGCGTGTGAAATCGCGCATCTACCGTTGGTACGGGGTCCTGATCGGTATCGAACGGGCGGCGCTGACCGATACGCCGGAGGCCGAGCGGCTGGCGCTCGTCGCCAAGCTCGATGCCATCGAGGACGCCGTCAACCGTATGAAAATGCCGCTCGCCTACGCCGACCAGTTTTACGTGCTGCGCGAACATATCGGCTTCGTGCGGGAGCGCCTGTCCGCCGCGCGGGAACGTGCTTCGGAGCCCGGAGCGGCGGCGCCCGGCTGAGCGCATAAGGGCGCCGCGCGCGCATTCCATTCGTCGGTTTGCCGGGCGCGCGTCGAAGGCGGGACCGGTCGCGCACGGCGTTTGCACCTGTTGCGGTTGCGCTCGCACGCACGCGAGTCGGTGCGGCGCGTAAGATGCAAAAGGAAACAAAAGCGCGGCGACGCGCCGGTGCCGGGGACAAGCCTGGCGCCGGCAGGCCACCGGAGACTACCGGAGACTTCCATGACCCATGCCATCGACGCGGCCTCGCCGCTATGGTTCTACGATTTCGTGTCGCCGTTCTCGTATCTGTTGCTCGAACAGCACGACAAGTGGCCGAGCATGCCGTTCACGCTTGTGCCGGTCTCAGTGCAAACGCTTTACCGCCACTGGGGGCAGCGTCCGGCCGACGAGGTGCCGCAAAAGCGGGTATTCGTCTACCGCCATGCGCTCTTTCGTGCGGAGCAGCTCGGCATTCCGTTCAGGATGCCGCCCGCTCATCCGTTCGATTCGACGAAGCCGCTGCTGCTTGCGGCAGCGCTCGGGGCCGACCTGCCGATCGTATGTTCGATCTTTCGCTTCATCTGGCGCGAGGGTCGCGACCCGTCGACTCCGGACGGCTTCGCCGATCTGTGCCGCGAAATCAACGTGCCGCACGGCGAGCGGCTCGGCGAGCACGAGGACTCGAAGTCGCGGCTGCAGCGCAATGTCGACGACGCGGTCGCGCTCGGGGTCTTCGGTGTGCCCACGTTCCAGCTGAACCGCCAGTTGTTCTGGGGCGAAGACGCGTTGCCGATGATGCTCTATTGCGCACGCTCGCCCGGTTGGCTCGAGTCTCCGGAAGTCAAACGCATCAGCGCGTTGCCCAACGGTCTGCCGAGCGTCCCGCTGTCGTGAAGGTCGACGGACCGACGCCTCGGCCGCTCCCGGACGCGGCGCCGCCCGCCGAGCTCGATATCTGGCTCGTGCGCGTGTTGCGCACATTGCTGCTCGAACGCAGCGTAACGCAGACGGCGCTGCGCCTGAATCAAACGCAGCCGGCGATCAGCACGGCGCTGCGCAAGCTGCGCGAGTTGCTGGGCGATCCGATTCTCGTGCGCGGCAAAGCGGGGATGGTGCAGACCGAATATGGCGCTTCACTGCTCGAATCTGCGCAGCGGGCACTGCGTGAGGTGGACTTCATCGCCACGCCGCACGGCGATTTCCATGCGGCCACGACGCGCCGGACGTTCCGCGTCGCCGCGCCGGACTACCTCAACGACTTCTTCATGCCGACGCTGATCGGCCGGTTTCGCGCCGCGGCGCAGCCCGCGCGGCTCGACATCGATTCGTTGAACCCCGCGCTCGATCATGCCGCGGCGCTCGATGCCGGCGAACTCGATCTCGTGCTCGGCAACTGGTCGAAGCCCGACCGGCGCTTCGTGCGCGAAGCGCTTTTTGCCGATACGGTCGTATGTCTCATGCGCGCCGATCATCCGCTCGCGCGCGAACCGCTTACGCGCGAAGCCTATCTGGCCGCTGCCCATCTGGCGCCTACGCCATATATCGGGTTGGCGCGCAACGCAATCGAAATCGGTCTTGCGCGCGCAGGCGCGGCCCGGCGTGTCGTGACGACGCTGCCGTACTTCGGGCTCGTGCCGCAGGTGCTGCTGCACTCGGACCTTATCTTCACGACCACGCGACGCTTCGCTGCGCACTACGCGGCGCTGATGCCGCTCGCCGTTTGCGACGCACCGATCCCTTTTCCGCGCATCAAGTGCTACCAGCTTTCGCATCCGCAGCCGGATCGTCCCGACGATATGGTCTGGTTGCGCGCGCTCGTCAGCGCCGTCTCTGCACAGCTCACGGCTCACGCGCGCCGTGCCAAGCCATAGCAAGCATTTCACGCGCGCACGCGCTCGTTTCGCAAAACGCCATTTATCTTCGCCATTGAAAGTTGTTTGAATTGGTTTCGAATGGTGAATTAGAAAGTCGACTCTAAAAAATATCGACGGGTCCGTATAGATGTCGGGCGCGATTTTGGTCGCTTTCTGCGCATAGCGTTACCGAGGTATTTATTTTAATTTTTTGGAAATATTTTAATCGGCGAAATGATGCCGTTAATCAATCGGGTATGCGCGTCGGTCGGTAGGTGCGGCCAGCGAAGCGCAGACGCCATGCGGGGCATTCGATAGTCGGACAGAGTCGGCAGCCGGCCGGGCGAAGCAGTATTGCTTCGGGGGACTATTCGTGCCTGAAAAACGATTTGAGGATTTCGCGATTTTCGCGGTTTCGAATGCGCGGCAATGATGTTTGTAATTGTATTGAAAGAAGTCAATGCCGTAGCAGTGCGTCGCCGGAAACGATGCGTTTCAGGCGGTGGTATTCATGATCATTCAAACAGGCGACAAAAATCATGAAGAGACAATGGTTATCGAGAAGCGAAGTGACGTCGGATTCCAAGCTGCCCGGCACGTTGACGCCGCTTGCGGCGGCCGCGTTGTGTGCGGCGCTGCTCGTCGGTTGCGGCGGCGGCTCCGGATCGTCGGGTGCAGGCAGTGCGGCAAACTCGGCCACGGGCTCCGGCAGCGGTCAGACCACGGCGGCTACGCCGGCCGACCAGCCGCTCGTCGACAATCAGATCTACGGCGCGGGCCCGAACGACTCGGTACCGGCCGCGAAAGAGGCGGTTGCCGTCAGTCATCACCAGGTGACGATCAACGGCAAGACGATCTCGTACACGGCCCGGGCGGGGCACTTGACGACCGTCGACGCCAGCACGTCCCAGCCTAACGCGACCATGTTCTACGTCGCCTATACGCAGGACAACCCGGATCCGAGCAAGCCGCGTCCCGTCACGTTCTTCTACAACGGCGGTCCTGGCTCGTCGGCGGTTTATCTGATGCTCGGCTCCTTCGGCCCGAAGCGCATTCAGTCGTCGTTCCCGAACTTCACGCCGCCGGCGCCGTACAAGCTGCTCGACAATCCGGACAGCCTGCTCGATCGCTCGGACCTCGTCTTCATCGATCCGGTCGGTACCGGCTACTCGGCGGCGGTCGCGCCGTTCAAGAACAAGGATTTCTGGGGTGTCGATCAGGACGCACGCTCGATCGACCGGTTCATCCAGCGCTTTCTGACGCTGTATAACCGCTGGAACTCGCCGAAGTTCCTGTTCGGCGAATCGTACGGCACACCGCGCAGCGCGGTGACGTCGTGGTTCCTGCATGAGGACGGCATCGAGCTGAACGGCATCACGCTGCTGTCCTCGATCCTCGACTACTCGAACGCGATCAGTGCGGTGGGCCTGTTCCCGACGCTGGCCGCCGACGCCTGGTACTGGAAGAAAGACAGCATCACGCCGCAGCCGACGGACCTGCCGACCTACATGGACCAGGTCATGAACTACACGCGCACGACGCTGATGCCGCTTGCGCAGACGAACCCGGCCGATCAGGGATACGCGAATACGCGCCTTGCGATGTCACTGCAACTCGCACAGCAGATGCAGCTCTATCTCGGTGTCGATCCGATCACGCTGATTCAGCAGTACGGCAATCCGGCCGCCTTCGGCAACTACTTCGGCACCCTCGTGCCGGGCAAGGCGATCGGCCAGTACGACGGGCGCGCGAACTCGATCAACACGGGGATCGGTCCGTTCATCCTGCCCGACTCGGGCAGCAACGATCCGTCGATCACGAACGTGGCGGGCGTCTATACGGTCGAGTGGAACGACTATCTGCATAACGACCTGAAGTACACGTCCACGTCGGTGTTCACGGATCTGAACGACCAGGTCTTCAACAACTGGGACTTCAGCCACGTCGATCCGACCGGGGCGCAGAAGGGCGGCGGCAACACGCTTTACACGGCAGGCGACTTGGCGGCCACGATGACGCTGAACCCCGATATGAAGGTGCTGTCCGCGAACGGCTATTTCGATGCCGTGACGCCGTTCTTCCAGACGGCGCTCACGCTCGAGAGCATGCCGATCGATCCGTCGTTGCAGGCGAACATCACGACGCGGCGGTATCCGTCGGGCCACATGGTCTATCTCGACAACCCGTCGCGGACGGCCATGAAGGGCGACCTCGCAGCGTTCTACGACAACGTGGTTGCCGATCGCACGGCACTGCGTCGCGTGTTGAAGCTGCAACGTCCGCCGGTCGGCATCAAGCAGTAAGCGCCGCGAGCGGTTCGCGCACACTGTCGGGCAGGCCGACGGTGTGCGCAGCGCAGATCGGGTGGCTTAGGCCCAGACGAGGCGTGCGCCGACGAGCACCAGGACGGCGGCGAGCAGGTTGCGCAGCAGGGCTTCGGGCGAGCGGGCGGACAGGTGGCTGCCGATCGCGATGCCGGGCAGCGAGCCGATCAGGAGTGAGACGAGCATCGAGCCGTCGACGGAGCCGAGCAGCCAGTGGCCCATGCCGGCCACGAGCGTGAGCGGCACGGCGTGCGCGATGTCGGAGCCGACGATACGCGAAGTCGCCAGGGCCGGATAGAGCAGCAACAGCACGGTCACACCGATCGCGCCGGCACCGACCGACGTCAGCGAAACGAGCACGCCGAGCACGACGCCGGTCAGCGCGGTCAGCAGCGCTGTGTTGGCGGCACCCGGCGCACGGGGCGCACGCGCGGCGAGCGCAGCAAGCTGGGGCCGGAAAATGAGCGCGAGCGATGTGATGAGCAGCGCAAAGCCAAGCACATGCTGGATCAATGCGGTGGCCGCGTTCGACTGCACGCCGTAGCGGTGGAGCAGCCACAGTGTCAACGCGGCCGCCGGCACGCTGCCGGCGGCGAGCCGCCCGGTGATGCGCCAATCGACCGAACCCTTCAATCCATGCACGAGCGTGCCCGTCGCTTTGGTGACGGCGGCATAGAGCAGATCGGTGCCGACGGCGGTGGCCGGGTGCACGCCGAACAGCAGGACGAGCAGCGGCGTCATCAGCGAGCCGCCGCCGACCCCGGTGAGGCCGACGAGGAAACCGACACCCAGGCCGGAGGCCGAATACATCCAATTTATGTGTGGCAATGCCATTCCCGCGAAGGAGCGGCCGACGCGTCGCGCCCGGCCGTCTCAGTGAGCAATAGAGGAAGCCGTGCGCACCAAAACGGCGCGCACGGCGACGAGACCGGGGGCCATTGTCGCAAAACCTGCGCAAAGATGCTCGACGCGCGCAAATTTCATGCGTCGCCGGCGTCGGCCGCGCGCAACGCCGTCACGGCGTGCACGCGCCCGAGCGTGGCGGTTTCAGAGCGTACGGGCC
>CBJMQH010000020.1:0-19766 GCA_966431825.1 uncultured Trinickia sp. | reverse complement strand
CGATCAGCGTCTTGATCTCCTTGGCCGACTGGTCGGTGCGTTGCGCGAGCACACGCACCTCGCCGGCGACCACGGCGAATCCCCGTCCGTTCTCGCCCGCGCGCGCCGCTTCGACAGCGGCGTTCAGGGCGAGGATGTTCGTTTGAAAGGCAATGCCGTCGATGACCGTGATGATTTCCGCGATGCGACCCGAGCTGCCGGCGATCCCGTGCATCATCTCGACGACATCGTTCACGGCGTCCGAGCCATGCGCGCTTGCACCGAGTGCCGCGCCGGCGAGCGCACTCCCTTCGGTGGCATGCGCCGCGTTCTGGCGCACGGTCGCCGTCATCTCTTCCATATTCGACGCCGTCTGTTCGAGCGCCGCCGCCTGGCTTTCGGTGCGCTCCGACAAATCGGCATTGCCCGCGGCAATGCCCGTCGCTTCTGCGTTGAGCGAGTCCGCCGCTTCGCGCACAGCCATCACCGTGGATGCCAGGCTTGCCTGCATCGCCGCAAGTCCCGCGAGCAGCCGGCCCACTTCCCTGGCGCCGCGCACGCGCACGGGCTCGTTCAAGCGTCCCAGCGCAATCCGTTCGAAATGGCGGCCGGCCTCTTCGAGCGGCCGGACGACCGCTCGCCGCAGCGCGACATGGACGGAGGCGATACCGCCGAGCACCAGCACGATGATCGCGATCCCGACAGTCCGAAACAGCGACAACCGCGCGTCGACGGAATCGAGCGAGGTGGCAGCCGCGGCAGCCGCGAACTTCGCGAACGCGTGTTGTTCGTTCAAATACGCATCCTGAAACGACTGCGTAGGCTGATCCAAGTAGGCTTGCAGATTGTTGGCGTCGAGGTCCAGCGCCAATTCGTCCAGCGCCTGTTTGAGCGCCGCGAAACGGCCGGCCAGCGCCTGCGCGCGCGCCGCGTTCGCATCGTTGATTTTCGGTGCAGCGGCGAACCCGCCGAAAGCGCGTTGCGCGGCATCGAGCTGCTCCCGTGCATGCCGGACGATGTCGACCGGCTCGCTCCCGCCGCGCATCATCCGCGCGGCCGCACGTGCCAGATTGATGCGGGCATCCATGAGGTGCTGCGTCGTTTCGTCCACCGCGTTGGCTTGCCGCAGTGCAACCGTCTGCAGGCTGTTCACGTCATCGTGCGTCGCGCTGAGCGACCAGAAGCCGAGCCCGGCCGTCAGCAGTTGCAGGACGCAAAACGCAACGAGCACGGTCAGCAAACCAACCGCCACACTGATTCTATTGAACATGCACTGACACCCCGTTGTAGACGATCCGCGGTGCACGTTCGTATGCGTGCACATCCATGACCCGGTGTCAGGTATGCGATCTTGCACCGGATGAAGGCGATCATAGGTCGGCGCAAAAATCCGGCAATGCCGGTACGGAATAGGCCTATGCCGCGCTCGCATAGCGGCACAAGCGGGCCGCGAAGGGCGCGATCTACCGGATCCGCGGCGCCGCCCGGTCTCGGCACGCCGCCGCGCACAGCAGCGGCCCGGCGTCAGGCTGCGATTCGTTCGTCGGCGCCCGCCGCCCCCCGCACCGCATCGAGCACGATCGAGGCGAGCTGCTCGACAGGCGGCAAAGCGGCCTGTGTGGCGTGCAGCAGGACAAGCGGCAGCGTGCGCAATGCGGGCAGCCCGTATGCCTTCGCATCGAGCGGCCGGACGCTCGGCGGCAACCCGTATTCCGTACGAACCGTCACGCCGAGCCCGGCGGCTGCCGCGGCCCAAAGGCCGGCCAGGCTCGGGCTCGTCAGTGCGACACGCCACGCGATGCCGGCCCGATCGAGCGCCTCGGTCGCGAGGCTGCACAACATGCAATGACCGTCGAACAGCACGAGCGGCAGCGGCTCCCCCGATTCGGGACGCCAGGCAAGCGCATCGGATCCGATCCACTGGATCGGCGGCTTGGCCACTTCGACGCAGGAGCCCGCCGCGCGGCGCGCCCGAATCGGCAACGCGATATCGTCCCAGACGAGGGCAAGGTCGAGTTCGCCGGCGTCGATACGCGCGAGCAGATCCGTGTTGCGCGCAACGCGCGCCTCGATCCGGACCTTCGGGTGGGCGCGCGCAAAGCGTCCGAGAACACCCGCGAGCAGCGCCTCGCCGAAGTCCTCCTGCAAACCGAACCGCACCCACCCTTCGAGATCCGTGCCGCGCGCCGCCACCGCCGCCTCGTCGTTCAGTTCGACGAGGCGCCGTGCATACCGCAGCATCGTTTCGCCCGCCTCGGTCAGCGCAAGGCCGCGCCCGGCCTTGCGAAAGAGCGGCGCGCCTGCCTGCTCCTCGAGCTTGCGGATCTGCGCACTGACCGCCGACGTCGACCGACCGACGCGATCCGCCGCTTTCGCAAAGCTGCCGAGGTCCATCCCTGTTACGAAGCTGCGTAGTGCCGCGATGTCAAAGTTCGTTTGGCTCATCGTCGCCCCAATCATCCCGATTAATCGAACGGTACGTGAAAAATTATTCGATTTTCGGGACGATCTTAGCGTGCGAGACTTCGCTCGGTCAAACATCTGCACTGGAGATTCGAATGGAGACGCAAAGCCTCACTCGCGCGCCCGTAGGGCGAGCCCGCCACTTCGGCCCAGCCCACCGCTGGCGCGTCCTCGCGGCCGGGGTGGCCGCGAACGCAAGTTTCTCGGCAGCGGCGGCCGGCATTCCCACCACCGCCATCTGGATGCGGGCGGACTACCACCTCGGCAACGCGACGCTGGGCCTCGTGCTTGGCGCCATCGGGCTTGGCGTCGGGCTGTCCGAGCTGCCGTGGGGCGTGGCGACCGACCGCTTCGGCGATCGCCCGGTTCTGGTGGCCGGACTCGCAAGCACCGCGCTTGCCCTCATTGCCATGGCCTTGTTTCTTGTGCCGTCGGCGAACGCCGTGCCGGCGCTGGCGCTTTTCGTCACGGCGATGGCTGCCGTCGGGCTGCTCGGCGGCAGCGTCAACGGCTCGAGCGGGCGCGCCATCATGAGCTGGTTTCGTGAAGGAGAACGCGGCCTTGCCATGAGTATCCGCCAAACAGCCGTCCCGCTCGGCGGCGCGATCGGCGCCGTGCTGTTGCCGTGGCTTGCGGCAACGCACGGCTTCGTCGCCGTTTTCGGGGCCCTGGCCTTCCTCTGCGGCGCCTCCTGTCTGCTTGCATGGCGCTGGGTCTATGAACCGCCGCAGGCTCACGCTGCCGCGAAAACCCCCGCGTCGACGAAAAGCGGCCCGCTGGCCGATCCGGTCATCTGGCGCCTTGCGCTCGGCATCGGGCTGCTGTGCGTACCTCAGTTTGCGGTCCTGACCTTCGCAACGGTCTTCCTGCACGATTTTGCGCAACTGGGCCGAGCCGGCATCAGCGGGGCCATGGCAGCCGTTCAGGTCGGCGCCATGGTGATGCGCGTCTGGAGCGGGCGGCATACGGACAAGCACGGAAACCGCCGCAGCTACCTGCGCGGCTCGGCCCTCGTTGCAGGGTCGTCGTTCGTCGCAATGGCCGCCATCTCGTCGCTCGGGCACGCATGTCCTGTCGCGGGGCTCGTCGCGCTGCTCGTGTTCGCGGGGATCTGCGTATCGGCCTGGCACGGGGTGGCTTACGCAGAGCTCGCGACGCTGGCCGGACCCGCGCGTGCCGGCACGGCGCTCGGCATGGCCAATACGGCGTGCTATCTGGGACTCTTTCTCGTTCCGCTTGCCATCCCGCATCTGCTCGCAGCCAGTTCGTGGGCAGGCGTCTGGTTCGTAAGCGGTCTCGTCCCGCTCTTCGTACGTCCGTTGTTCCCCCGGCCGTCAACCGGCCGGCCGGCGTCGCAGCGCACGGCGTGAAACCGCTCACGCGCCGACCCGGCTTTGGCCGGCGCTCAACCGAGCGGGCGAACCCCGATCAACCAGCCGTGCAGAACGAATGCGAACACCGCCCATGCCACGAGCCCACCGATTACCGCCCGCGCATCGCCGGCCGCACTGCCGGCCGGATAGCGTGTGCCGGCGGCGCGATCCCGCGCGCGCCAGATCACGTAGCCGCAGCCGGACCAAATAAAGAATGTGCCGAACAGCAGCATGGCATGGGCGGTGCCGTTCGCGAGCAAATGACCGATCGCCCAGACAGCGACGCCCGCGAACATCGGGTGACCCACTGCGCGCTTGATGCGTGTGCCGGGAACATGCGTCGCCGCGATCAGGATGAACGCAACGGCGACTAGCAACGCGGTCAGATGCCGCGCGCCCGCGGGCGGCATCCACAGCACGACCGGATCGCGACGCGCCACGCCATACCCCCACACAATCAGCACGAAGCCGACCAGCGAAGCCACCGAATAGATCCCTTTCCAGCCGCGCTCGCCGAAGCGCGCCAGTTGAGCCGTGCGCCATCCCTCGGCGACGAGCCGGATCGAATGTACGCCAAGAAAGATCGCCAAACCCAGAATCAGCACTGCCACGTCGGACTCCTTCCGTATTGTCGTTATACGTCGCGGGCACGGGCACGAAGCCCGGTGTTCAGGCCAACATCTTCGGTTGCAAAAGCGTGTAGAGGGGGCTTCCGACCAAGCTGTCAGGGCGCTGCCGCGATGACGTCCGCGATGGCGGCAGTCAGCTTCTTGGCGTACGGCACATGGAGAAACTCGTTCGGTCCGTGTGCGTTCGACTTCGGCCCCAGCACGCCGCAGACGACGAACTGGGAATGCGGGAAGCCCGCTTGCAGCACGTTCATGAGCGGAATCGTGCCGCCTTGACCGATGAAGGCGCAATCGGCCTCGAAATGCGTGCGCGATGCCTGATTGAGGGCTTCGGAGAGCCACGGGGAAAGCGCCGGCGCATTCCAGCCATTGGCCGAACCCGTGTCCTGCTTGAATGTGACCTTCGCGTTATAAGGCGGATCGAATTCGAGCAATGCTTTCAAATCCTGCACGGCGCGCGCGGCATCGACGAGCGGCGGGAGACGCAGCGAGAGCTTGAACGCCGTGCGGGGCCGCAGCACATTGCCCGCCTGCGCGAAAGCCGGCAAGCCCTGTGCGCCGACCACGGACAGCGACGGACGCCATGTCGCATTGAGCAGCGCTTCGCGCGGATCGGTCGTGGTCGGCAAAACCGGCTTGCCGTCTTGACCGCACGCCCACGGTGCGGGGCGCCAGACGTCGTCGCCGAGAATGCGTGCCGTCGCCTCGGCCTCGCTGATGCGGCTCGGCGGAATGGTGCAATGGAAGCCTTCGGGCAGCAGGTTGCCCGTTTTCGCGTCTTCCAGACGCTCGAACAACTGACGCATGATGCGAAAGCTCGACGGCACGATGCCGCCGTACGATCCCGAATGCACCCCCTCGTCGAGCACCTCCACTTCGAGCGAGCCCCCTACGAGCCCGCGCAACGACGTCGTGAGCCACAGCTGATCGTAATTGCCCGCCCCGGAATCGAGGCAGACGACGAGACCGACGCGCCCGAGCCGGTCCCGCAGCGCATCCACATAAGGCAGCAGATCGTAGCTGCCCGACTCCTCGCAGGTTTCGATGAGGCCGACGCAACGGGGCCGGCCCACGCCTTGGGCATCGAGCGCGGCCAGCGCCGTGATGCTCGCGTATATCGCATAACCGTCGTCCGCCCCGCCGCGGCCGTACAGCTTGCCGTCTTCGTACTTCGGCAGCCAGGGACCGAGATCGCTGCGCCACCCGTCGAACTCGGGCTGCTTGTCGAGATGGCCATAGAGCAGGACCGTGTCGCCGCTGTCCGCATGCGTCGCCGGCGTTTCGAAAAAGATCACGGGTGTGCGGCCCGGCAAGCACACCACCTCGAGCTTGAGCCCTTGAACGCGTTGCTGTTCGGCCCACCGGGCAGCGTCCGACACAACGCGGTCGATATACCCATGTTTCGCCCAATCGGCATCGAAAGCAGGGCTCTTGGCAGGCACCTTGATGTATTCCGTCAGCGCGGGAACGATCTCCTCGGTCCACTTGCGTTCGATGAACGCACGCAGCGCTTGTTCATCCACGCGGTCGGTTTGCTGCAATGCATCGGCTCGGCTCATGTGGCAGCTCGCGGTCGGTCAAAGCGCACATGATAGACCGATCAAACGAGGTGGGTCGCAAGCCCCCGCATGACCGAGCACGAAAACGGGGAACGCGCGACAATTGGACCCAGGTCGCGCGAGCACGCACGGCGTGCGAGCGCCCGGGAACGAGAGAGGCAGCTCATGGTACGAACCGCGCTCGAGGTGGTTGAAGTGGTCCTTGCGCTGGCGCTCTATTTCCTGCCGGCGATCATTGCAGATCGCAGAAAGCGCCGCGATCTGCTCACGCTTGCGCTGTTCAACGCCTGCGTAGGCTGGACGGGAATCGGTTGGCTGATTGCGCTCAGCTGGGCATTGCTGCCCAACCCGCCGGCCAACCTCGCCGTCGAAGTAACCGCGACGCGGCGTATCACGCGCATGCATGCCTTCTCGAAGGCGCTCGTGGAGCGGATCGCGCAACGTTCCACTCGGGAGCACCCGCGGTGAACGTTCGCGCTACCGCGTCGAGCAAGAGAGCGGCAGCGCGATGGCTTCGACAGATCGGGTTCAGCCGCCCATCAACGCGGCGTAACGCCGCAAGTGGACGAGCCCCGGCGAGATGGAACGCGGCTGACGGACGAGGGAATCGCGCAGAAACTTCTCCTGCCGCAGCTCGCCGTACTCGTCGAACCACTGACACATCAACCAGTCTCCCGGCATCGCATCCGATTCCAGCAGCGTCACGGTCATGCGCGGACCGCCTGTCTTCGGCGTGACGACGTCGCCGACTTGGTATTGTTCCAACTGGTCTATGGCCGTAAGCATCGTGCGCTCCGTCAAAAGGCGTCGACTCGAATCGATCATGGCCGCAATGTTTGCCGGCGAACGGAAAGAGAAACATGTACTGCTGCCCCGTCCTCGGATTTAACGACTGCCGCACCATTGCCCCCGAGGTAGGCCAAGATTATCAATAGAATTTTTATTCTACAAGCGATTTCAGGGAAAACGTGGGTTAGCAATTACGCTACGTCCACTGAAATGATTTGCCGAAGCAGCCCTCGCGCAGAGGGCCAGCTAAACACGATCTTGAAATAATCGTATTTATGGAAAGCAACGCCGGTGCGCCGTGGGCGAGCCGACTACTCGGCGGCAGCCCGTTCCGGCAGGCTTTCCGACGCGCCCCCCGCCGCCCAGGGCGGCAAAGCCGCGCCGATGGCACGTGCCGCCGAATTAATCATAGGATTGGAGGCACCGCATCAATTTGACGTTAATCAAACGGGCGGTTATTTAATTTGACGTATATCAAAACCACCCAATCTCGGCCGACCGAGATGAAAACGATTTCAAGTGAAATCGTTTCGCATTATGCGAAAAGACCGTGAAACGGACAGGCGGGCCGACTAGCGGACGGACCGCAATTCCCGCGTGGCCCGTTGTGATGCCACGACGATGAGCTTCATCGTGGCACGCGTCGCGCCGACGAACAGCTTGCGTGCGGCGCGTTCGTCGAATGTGTCGAAGTCGACTTCGGTCAGGATGACGCAAGGTGCCGACTGGCCCTTGAACCGATAGATCGATTCGAGCAGTACATCGCCCTCCCGGTATTCGGGATTGCCGAACAAATCGTACTTGCCGGTGAAGCCGCGCAGCCGGTGCGGCCCCAGATGCTCGACGGCGGTCAGGGCCGAGCCCTCCCGGCCCCGGTACGAGAGCACCACGATATCCTGCTTACGAAAACCGAGGGCAAGCGCCTGCGTAATCGCACGCTTTGTCGCCTCGACGCTTGCCTCGGCCTGCGACTCGTCATAGGCGACGAACGTCAACTCCGAGCCGTCGAACGGGCTGCCGGCCGTCACCGCTGCCGCCAACGGCGAGCGCTCACCGAGCCGGTCGCGCAGGTAGTCGAGAATGTCGCGCGGGCTGCGGTAGTTCGTCGTTTCCGTGAGCACGGTCCAGCCCGGGAGCGCAACCGGTTCCCGCATGTAGAGGTTCTGCAGCGGATCTTCGAGCCACCACCACGCGCCGCCGGGCCGCACGAGGCGGGACAATGCGGCAACCCATGGCTCCTGGAAGTCTTGCCCCTCGTCGACGATGAGGACGTCGAACGACCAGCGCTCGTCGATCGGGGCTTGCGCGAAGATCGCCTCTAGCCGACCGAACACGTCCGGTGAGCGAAAATCGGGCGCCGCGCCGATGTCGCGCGCGATCCAATCGCAGAGCTGGTGATAGTTCGCCACCCTAACGTTCTCGGGCGCGACCCGCGCGATATGGTCGGCGAGCGGGCGGTTAAAGCAGACATAGAGCGCGCGCTTGCCCGCATCGGCCGCATCCTTCATGACCTGAATGGCGAGCTGAGTCTTGCCCGAGCCGGCGGTGCCGATCACGCGCAGTCGGAACGGCTCGAACGAGAGGCGCCGTGCCCACGTGGCGAGCCCGCCCGAGAGCCGCGTGACGAGCGTACCGGCCTGGCCGACGAGCGCGCTCGCGTCCGGCGTCAGTGCGAGCTCGTCGGCCAGGAAATGATGGATCTTCGACACGCGGGCGTTGGGCGGCTCCTCGGGCGGCAAAGCATCCAGGATGACGGCGGCGAGCTGTGCCCGGCGCTTCGCGTCGACGATGCGCTCGGGCGCAACACCCGCTATCGAGGTGTCCTTGACGATGTAGTCGGGACAGTACAGCAGCGCTTCGATGCCATAGGTCCCGGCGCCGAATGCGGCGGTAAAGCGCCGGTGCAGGCGCTCGACTGTCTGCGCAAGCTGGATCGCCACATTGCGCTCGGTCTGCAGGATGACCTTGACGAGGCCTTTCGGCGTCTCGCGCAGGAAACCGGCCTTCTGCTCGATCAGCATCACTCGCCCGGCCGGGCTCACGATCACGAACTCGGCCTCGCCTATGACGGAAAACGACTGATTCAGCCGCGTCCAGTGGACGCCGTGATAGACGGTATAGCCCTGGGGCAGCGACGACTCGAGCAGCGAGAGCGTCTCGCGTTCGCGCGCCGCCGCGCCCGTTGCTGCCAGTTGCTTCCAATCGTCTGGAATAAGGCGTGCCATGCCGTCAGTTCCTCGGGTGGGATCCATCGAATTCGGCGTATTGTACAAACCGCACGGCCCAACGGCCGTTGCGACCCGCTTTTCAACGGAGGAATCATTACATGCTGAAAGTCTGGGGACGGGCCAACTCGGTCAACGTGCAGAAAGTGCTCTGGTGCTGTGAGGAACTTGGCCTGCCGTTCGAGCGCGTCGACGCCGGAGGACAGTTCGGCCGCGTGGGCGATCCCGACTATCGGGCGCTGAACCCGAACGGCCAGATCCCGACATTGGTCGATGGTGCATTCGTGCTTTGGGAGTCGAACGCGATTTTGCGCTACCTCGCGATGCAGTATGGCACCGCCAGCACGCTCTACCCGACGGATCCGAAGCTGCGTGCGAGCATCGACCGCTGGCTCGACTGGTCGCTCTCCACATTGGCGCCCGCCGAAAGACCGGTGTTCATCGCGCTCGTGCGTACGCCGGCTGCCGAGCGCGACATGGCGGCGCTGGCCGCGAACCTGGAAACGGTGAAGGCACGCTGGATATTGCTCGATACCTACTTGCAGGGCCGCTTCTTCGTGGAAGGCGACAAGTTCAGCCTCGCCGACATCGTGCTGGGCGCATTCGCGAAGCGGTGGTTCGGGCTGGAAGGCATCGAGCGCCCCTCTCTGCCGAACCTCGAACGCTGGTACCAGCGACTCGCCCAGCGCAGCGCCTTCAAGAAGCATATCGACGTTCCGCTCACCTGAACGGTCGATCGCACGGCCGCTCGGCTCCCGGCGCGTCTTCAGCCAGCCGTCCGGCCCCCATCGCGACGTTCGCGCGCGCGATCGAGCAGCGCATCGATGAGCGGCAATTGGACCGGCTTCGTCAAATGCGCATCGAAACCCTGGGCAAGCGAGCGCTCGATGTCGCTCTCTTGACCGAACCCGGTCATCGCGGCGAACAGTGCGCCCGCGAGGGCCGGTGTTTCCCTTAGCTCGCGCATGACGGTGTAGCCGTCGGCACCGGGCATCGCGATGTCGATCAGCGCGATGTCCACCGTACGAGCCTGACCGAACAGTTCGGCGATCAAGGCGAGCGCCTGTTTCCCGTTGTAGGCGACATGGACGCCGACACCCTTCATACGCAGCAGCATGGCCATGCTATCGGCCGAATCGCGATTGTCGTCGACCACGAGCACCGCCAACGGGCGCGAGGCCTCGCCGCGCGCGCCGGTGCCTGCCGGCGCGACATCATCGTTCGCCGCCGCTTGCGCCCGGAACAACGGCAAGCGGACTATGAACTCGGCGCCGCATCCTGGCCCACTGCTTTGCGCGGTAATCGAGCCGCCGTGCATTTCGACAAGCCAACGACAAATGGTCAAGCCGATCCCGAGCCCGCTTTCGCTTCGCTCGAACCGGTTGTCGGCCTGCACGAACAGATCGAAGATCGAGTCGATTGCGGCCGCATCGATGCCGCAGCCTTCATCCGCGATGCGCAATACGGCAAAAGCGCCCGCCTCGGCGGCAACGCTGATCGAAATGCGGCCGCCGTGTTCGGAGAACTTCGACGCATTGTTCAACAGGTTCTGCACGACTTGCACGAGCCTCGTCATATCGCCGTTGACCACGACTTCGCCGCGCTGCGCGTCGACAACGACCGCTTGCTGACGAAGGCCGATATGCGGGCGCATCATTTCGATCCCACGTGTGACGACCTGCGCAAGATCGACGGGTTCGAGGCGCAACGCGATCTTGCCCGTCGTAATGCGGCCCGCGTCGAGCAGATCGTCGACGAGACGCGTCAGATGGGATATCTGGCGGTCGATCATTTCTCGGCACTGGCGCAGGGTCGGGCTGACGAGCGGCTCGAGCATCATGACGCTGAGCGCGTTACTGACCGGCGCAAGCGGATTACGCAACTCGTGCGCAAGCGTGGCCAGAAATTCGTTCATGTGACCGCTCGCGGCTTCCAGATCGCGCAAGCGCTTTCGCTCGGACATATCACGCGTCACTTTCGCGAACCCGCACAGCGTTCGCGTGCCGCCCTGGTCCGAATAGACCGCCGTAATGACGACGTTAGCCCAGAACAGCGTCCCGTCCTTGCGCACCCGCCACCCTTCGTCTTCGAAACGGCCGTCGCGCACCGCGGCAGCGAGCGCCGCGGCCGGCTTGCCGCACGCCGCATCGTTGGGCGGGTAGAAGATCGAGAAATGCTGACCGATCGCTTCCTCGGCCGCGTATTGCTTGATCTGTTGCGCGCCCGCGTTCCAACTCACGATCCGTCCATCGGTATCGAGCATGAAGATCGCATAGTCCTGCACCGATTCAACGAGGATGCGGAAACGCTCCTCGGGTGGCGCGACTGGCGGGGGCGGCGAGATGGGCTGGCTGTCGATAGCGGAGATCTCAGGGCGCATGGCGGCATGCGGTTGTCGTCGATGAAGCGGCACCGCGAAATGCCGCGAGCGACCCTGCCAAGCATGACCCGTGCCGAGTGCCCGATGAACGTCCCTCAGGCAGCAGGCGGCTGTTTGGACGCCCCTTGAAGCAACTTTGACAATGCAGTTTGCAATTCCTACTCGGGATGCGTCAACATGCGTCAAAGGCAAGCGGCTCAACCCGGCGTGCGCGCATCCACCGCGTCGGCTAACAGCCCGACGAGCCGTTCGGGCTCGGCCGGCTTGGTCATGAAATGCTGGAATCCCTCGCCGATACTGCGCAGCCGGTACGCTTCGTCCGTGTGGCCGGTGATGGCAACCGCAATGGCAGGCGGCCGGTCATGCATAAGTTCGTCGTCGCGTAGCCGCTGAATCAGATAGAACCCGTCCATCGCCGGCAGATCGAGGTCACAGACGACGGCATCCGGCGCAGCGCTCAGCGCAGCCTCGACGCCCTCTTCCGCATCGGCAGCGGCAATCACGCGCGCCCCTTCGGATTCGAGCAGCACTGTCAGCGATTCTCTGCTCGAGCAATCGTCGTCGATGACGACGATCGTCATATGTTCGAGTCTCTGTACTCCGTCCATAATATTTATTGTTGCCAGTCGATTGGGGGCTCGGACCAGCCGCGCGCCGGCAAGTTGCAGCGCCGGCTTCGTCTGTCGTTGCGTCTCGAGCGAAAAGCCGGGGGCGACGATATCACGGGAACATGACAATCAGGCCATGTCGAATTTCGCCTCTTTTTACCGATCCCCCACGGCGAAGCGGCTGTCGGCGGCACGGTGTATCGCATAGGCATCGCCCGCGCGATACATAGGAAGCGATCGTCATCGCGGACGGCGCGCCCGGCGAAGCCCGACGCCGCCATCATGCCGTCGGTGCACATACGCATGTTTCGCGCCTTGCCGCACGTCAATCGTCTGCTTACTCCCGGCTTCGTTCACCTCAGCCGCGGCTGGCCAGCGCGCGTTCGATCTTCTTGTCGGTCTTGTATTGACTCAACGCATAGACGGACCAGATCGCAGCCGGTATCCACCCGATCAGCGTGATTTGCAAGAGCAGGCAAATGATACCGGCGAAGGGACGGCCGATCGTAAAGAACTGAAACCACGGCACAATCAGGGCAAGTATGAGACGCATCCAATCCTCGTAGGGTTTAACGTTGGGCCGCGAATTCTAGCGCCCCGCGCCACCCGCCTTCAACGTACTTCGTAGTCGTTTTTTGCTTGACATGCGCCGCACCCGGACGCCGTGGGATCGGGGTCGGGGGGATTGACGGCACGATTGAGTCGTATATTCTGGAAAAAGGTTTGCGCAGACGTTCGCCATCGTTGCCGGTGCGGCCTGCTTTGGAAGGGTGCCCGGCGTTTCGCAAACCTGTTTCGAATACCGAGATGCGTGCGCCGGGCACAAGCAGGATTGCCGGGACACGCGCGGTATCGCCAACGTACAGAACGTACTCAACGTCGCCAGTAGGTGTCACCGTGAGAGTCCGAGGCCCTGTAGTCCGGTGGGAGCGCAATTCGCGTACGGCCTGTCCGCACGCGAAGCGCACCAGCGCCGACGCGCGCCGCGGCGGCCTTGCGCTGCGCTGCTCCCTGTCCATCTATACGATCCTGTCCCGCCGCTGCGTCCGCCGCCACAATATTGCTGCAGCGCGGCCCTCCATCGCGGTGCAGCGCGATCACGTCGCGTCGTTGTTGCCGTAGCGCCTCCGACACAGGTCGGTCATTGCGCTTTCGTTGTCCGGCCGCTTGCAGCCTTGCAGGCTGTCATCGCGCACACGCGCTTTTCGTTCGCACAACGAATCATTTTCCCGAGACCGACTGGATTCGTGTCTCCGGGTGACGGCGCTCGCCCATCGCGTGCCGGGTGCCAAGCGCCGTGCGGCGCCTCCGGCCAGCACCGTTGCCCTCTCCAACCGCGAGAACAATCATGCAAGACATCGACGAATTCCTGCGACAGCACCACATTACCGAGATCGAAGCGATCATCCCCGACATGGCCGGCATTGCCCGCGGCAAGATCATCCCGCGCAGCAAGTTCGAGACGGGGGAATCGATGCGGCTACCGCAAGCCGTCATGATCCAGACCGTAACGGGCGACTATCCGGAGGATGGCAGCTTCACCGGTGTGACGGACCCCGACATGGTCTGCGTGCCCGATCCGGCCACGATCCGGCTGATTCCCTGGGCCGTCGATCCGACCGCGCAGGTCATCCACGACTGCGTTCACTTCGACGGCTCCCCCGTCGAGCTCTCGCCCCGCTACGTGCTTCGCCGCGTGCTCGACCGGTACAAGGCGCGGGGCTGGTTGCCCGTGGTCGCACCGGAACTCGAGTTTTACCTCGTCGATATGAACAAGGATCCCGATCTTCCGCTGCGCCCGCCCGTCGGGCGGACGGGGCGTGCCGAAACGGGCCGGCAGTCGTACTCGATCGAAGCGGTCAACGAGTTCGATCCGCTCTTCGAAGACATTTACGAGTACTGCGAAGTACAGGAGCTCGAAGTCGATACGTTGATTCACGAAGTCGGGGCGGCGCAAATGGAGATCAACTTTCTCCACGGGGATCCGCTCAAGCTCGCCGACAGTGTCTTCCTTTTCAAACGTACGGTGCGCGAGGCGGCGCTGCGTCATCAGATGTACGCAACGTTCATGGCGAAACCGATGGAGCATGAACCGGGCTCGGCCATGCATATCCATCAAAGCGTCACCGACGCCGACTCCGGACGCAACCTGTTGACGGCCGCCGACGGCTCCCCGTCGCAGATGTTTTATTCCTACATCGCCGGTCTGCAGAAGTACACGCCGGCTCTGATGCCGATTTTCGCCCCATACATCAATTCATACCGGCGCCTCTCGCGCTTCATGGCCGCCCCGATCAACGTCCAATGGGGGTACGACAACCGCACGGTCGGCTTTCGCGTGCCGCACTCCGCGCCCGCCACACGCCGTATCGAAAATCGAATCCCCGGTGTCGACTGCAATCCCTATCTCGTTCTTGCGGCGACGCTGGCGGCGGGTTACCTCGGCATCGCACAGCGGCTGACGCCGACCGAGCCAATTACGTCCAACGGCTATGACCAGCCCTATCAGCTGCCGCGCAATCTCGAAGAAGCGTTGACCCTCATGGCGGCGTGCGAACCGCTTGCCGAAATACTCGGGGAGCCGTTCGTCAAGGCCTACCTTGCCCTCAAGGAAACCGAATACGAGGCGTTTTTCCGCGTGATCAGCTCGTGGGAACGCCGCCATCTGTTGCTGAACGTTTGAAACCGGAGACCGTCATGAGTCAGATCGTCCACGACGCTGCAACTGCTCAAACGCCACCGTTCCCCACCGAGCGCTATCGTGCGCTCGACGCCGCGCATCACATCCATCCTTTCTCGGATATGGGTGCACTCAATCGCATCGGCAGCCGTGTGATCACACACGGGCGCGGGATTTATCTGTGGGACTCCGAAGGAAACCGCCTGATCGACGGCATGTCGGGCCTATGGTGCGTCAACGTGGGCTACGGCAACGAGGCACTGGCCGCCGCAGCGTACCGGCAGATGCTTGAGCTGCCCTACTACAATACATTCTTCAAGACGACGCACCCGCGCGTGACCGAACTGTCCGCCCTACTGGCCGAGCTTGCCCAGCCGCCGTTCACCCATTTCTTCTACGGAACCAGCGGCTCGGAAAGCAACGATACCGTGCTGCGCATCGCCTACCGGTACTGGGCTACGCAAGGGCAACCACAAAAGAGGTTCGTCGTTGCCCGCAAGAACGGGTACCACGGATCGACAGTTGCCGGTGCCACGCTCGGCGGGATGCACTACATGCACGAGCAGATGCCGTCGAAGCTCGAAAACGTCGTTCACATCGATCAGCCGTATTTTTTTGCCGAAGCGCCGGCAGGCATGTCGCGCGAAGCGTTCGGGATCGAACGCGCGCGCCAGCTCGAAGCGAAAATCCTGGAGCTCGGTGCCGAGAACGTGGCTGCATTCATCGGCGAACCATTCCAGGGCGCGGGCGGCGTCATCCTGCCGCCCGAAACCTACTGGCCCGAGATCGAACGCATCTGCAGACGCTATGATGTCCTGCTCGTCGCCGACGAAGTGATAGGCGGATTCGGTCGTACCGGCGAATGGTTCGCTCACCGTCACTTCGGCTTCCGCCCCGATCTCATGACGCTGGCAAAGGGCATCACGAGCGGCTACGTGCCGCTCAGCGCCGTCGCCCTCAGTGAGCCCGTGGCGAACGCAATCGTGGGCCACGGCGAGTTCAATCATGGCATGACCTATTCGGGACATCCGGTAGCGGCCGCCGTGGCCATCGCCAATCTCACGCTGTTGCGCGACGAGGGCATCGTCGAGCGCGTGCGAACGGAGACGGGACCTTACTTCCAACGCACGCTGCGCGAAGCATTGGACGCCCATCCGATCGTCGGCGAAATCGACGGCGTTGGGCTTGTCGCCGGCATTCAACTCGCGCATGAACGCGCCACACGGACCCGGTTCCCTGACGGGCACGCCCTTGCTGAACGCTGCCGCGACTTTTCCTTCGACCATCATCTCGTCATGCGGGCGAGCGGCGACCGCATGCTGCTCGCGCCGCCGCTCGTCATCACGCGCAGCGAGATCGACGAGCTTGTTGCCAACGCCAAGCAGGCACTCGACGCTGCTGCCGCAACACGACAGCGCTGAGGCAGCGCCCGATACGAGGCGGGGCCCACGGCAACACTCAGGCCTGTGCCTCGGCGTCGGGCACCGCTTGGAAGCGGACCCCGAGCGCCTGTAACAGCTTGAACACCGTATCGAGCCGCGGCTTCGCACCGGGCGCAAGTGTCTTGTAAAGACTTTCACGACCGACCCCCGCGTCGAGCGCGACCTTCGCAATACCGCGCGCCTTTGCGACGTCGGCAATGGCCGCCATCAACAGGTCGGGATCGCCTTCTTCGAGCGCGGCGTTCAGGTACGCCGCAATCATTTCTTCGCTGTCTAGATAGTCCGCGGCATCGAAGCGCGCGACGGCAACCTTACGCATGAGTCCCCCTTGCTGATCGTGTCCCAAAGTGCTTTCGCACGCTGGATGTCCATTTGTTGCCTCGACTTGTCGCCACCACACAGCAACAGGTACACGGCCGTGCCTGCCCGTGCGAAATAAACCCGGTAGCCGGGCCCCACGTCGATCCGCATTTCCGATATACCACCCCCGAGCGCCTTGCAGTCGCCGAAATGGCCCAGCTCGGCGCGCCGGATCCGCAGGACGATCCTTGCACGCGCCGACACATCGGCCATGGACGCAAGCCAGCTGGCGAACACTTCTGTTCTATCAATGGTGACGGCGGTTTGCATTGTATCTTTCTGGATACCGTGTTGCAAGAGGAGATTCGAGGATCGCTCGTTCGCGCTTCACTGTCAGGCTGGCCGATCGGATACTGCCGGCGCGCGGGTTGCGGGTCGCTTCGAGTGGCGTAAGGCAAGGCCCGCAAGTGCGTGCCATTCGTCATATCGGTAGAGACAAGCCCCGCGCATTGCGCGGGATAAAGGATCGCCCCCGCGTGACAAATCGACGCGTGCCGCAGCATTACGATCGTTATGTTGATCGAGGCACTTGCATCATGTCGGCCGACGGCGTTTAATGGCTAGGCTGCTCATTGTGGAGACCATCATGGCGCAACCCAACGTCGATGAAATCGTGCGATCCCTGGCTGAGGACACCGACAGTTCGCCTGAGACCGTATCGGAACTTTACACACGCACCTGGAACGAGTTCAGCCAGGACGCCCGTATCACCGACTACCTTCACGTGCTCGTCTGCAAGCGCGTACGCGAGAGCCTGCGGCACCAGCAACGGTCCCGCCGGTAAGTCAGGGAAGCGTCTCACCGCACCGTCCCCTCACCGATTTCCCCCGCTTTTTGCCGCTCGCTGCAGCGCGCTCGCGCTCGCGCTGCGCTAAGCGTATCTTCGCGCGCCCGCCGTTTATTTCGTCTGCATAACGAATTGTTTCGATTTGTTATCTGGCACAATCGCTCGCCTGACGTTCAGACCATAAAGCGAGGCGACCAGCTGCGTCCATTACCTTTCAAATCGGAGGAGCAATGTTCGAAGCGTCCCAAGCGCGCCTTCGCGGCACGGCCCGCGTCTTGCTGCATCGCCCCAATCGCATTGCCGGCCTGCTGTTCGCGGCCGGTCTCAGCGTCGCATCGGTCTGCCGAGCCGACACTCCCTTGCCGCCCCCGCCATCGGAGCTGTATGGCGACTTGTTCGTCGCCGTTCAGACGCAGCAGATTTTCGACGACCAGAAGACATTCGTCGATGCCGTCCCGAACAGCGATCCCACCGCAATCGTCCAGTCCTACGAGCAGCAAAAAGGCCTGCCGAATTTCAACCTCAAGGCGTTCGTTCTCACGAATTTCACGCTGCCGAGCGAACCGGTCATCACGCCGCCGGCCGGTCAAACGCTGCGCGAGCACATCGACTGGCTGTGGCCCAAGCTGACGCGTTCGACACCGACTGCGCCCGCGAACAGCTCGCTGATCCCGCTCCCCAAACCGTACGTGGTACCGGGCGGGCGTTTTCGCGAAGCCTACTACTGGGACACGTACTTCACGATGCTCGGCTTGCAAGAGTCCGGCCACGAAGATCTCGTCGACGACATGCTCGATAACTTCGCTTCCGAAATCGATCGCTTCGGCCATATACCGAACGGAAACCGCACCTATTACCTGAGCCGCTCACAACCCCCGTTCTTCGCTCAGATGGTGTCGCTCGCGGCCAAGGTCGAAGGCGACCGCGTCTATCAGAAGTACCTGCCTGCGCTGAAAAAAGAGTACGCGTACTGGATGATGGGCGCGAATACAGTCGCGGCAGGTCAGGCCACACGCAACGTGGTCAAGCTGGCCGACGGCACCGTGTTGAATCGCTATTGGGATGCACGCGATGCGCCGCGCGACGAGTCGTATCTCGAGGACGTCAAGACCGCGCAGTCCGCGCAAGGTCGACCGGCGAGCGAGGTGTACCGCGACCTGCGCGCGGCAGCGGAGTCCGGTTGGGATTTCAGTTCGCGCTGGTTCGGAGACGGCAAGACGCTCGCGACGATTCGCACAACATCCATCATTCCCGTCGATCTGAACAGCCTCATGTTCGGCCTGGAGACGACGATCGCCAAAGGCTGCGCGGTAACGCACGACTACGTCTGCGTCGGCGAGTACGCGGTAAAAGCAGCGCGTCGTGCCGAGGCGGTCAACCACTACCTCTGGAATCGGCACGGCTACTACGGCGACTATGACTGGCGCCTCGGCACACCGCGAGAGAATGTTTCGGCCGCCGCCGTTTATCCGCTCTACTTCGGACTCGCCTGGCCTGATCGGGCGGCGCGCACGCTGAACGCGGTCCGGGAGCAGCTCCTGAAGACGCGCGGGCTCGCAACATCCACCGTGGACACGAGCCAGCAGTGGGACGCGCCGAACGGGTGGGCGCCGTTACATTGGCTCGCCCTCGAAGGCGCACGTCGCTACCGGCATGACCACATCGCGCGCGAAATCGGCACGCGATTCCTCGCGGACGTCAAAGAGGTCTATGCGAGCGATCACAAGCTCGTCGAGAAGTACGTGGTCGAAGGTCCGAATGCAGGTGGTGGCGGCGGCGGCGAGTATCCCCTGCAGGATGGCTTCGGCTGGACCAACGGCGTCACGTTGAAGCTGCTCGACCTCTACGCGCCGGGCGAGTAGCGCAAGCCCGTGCGACCCGCCGCGTGACCAGGCGCACGGCGGGTCGCAGATGGCAAACAGGGCCGCAGCACGGCAGCGTGCGCCACACGCTCGACCCCGTGCGTATGTCAGGCGGCCCTCACTTCGATACGGCGCGGGCGTGCTTCGTCCCGCCGCGGAATCGTCAGCTTGAGCACGCCGTTCTGCAGACTGGCCTCGATTTTCGCCGTGTCGAACTCAGGCGATAACGTGAACGAGCGCGCAAAGCGCGGTTCGCGGACCTCCACGTGCTGGACGCGCAGGTTGGCGGGCGTGGACACCACCGCTTCCCCTTCGATCGATAAACTGCCGTCCTGCACGCGGACCTCGAGCTTGTCACGGCTGACGCCGGGCAGGTCGGCCCACAGCGTAATACCTTGCTTGTCTTCGTACACGTCGACGGCGGGCACCAGCACCGCCGACGATGCCTGCCTCGACGCGCCCGCATTGGAAGCGACACCGCCCTGGCGTTGCGTCAATTGCGTGTTCTCGCTCATGATTCGTCCTCCTTATGATTCATTGAACAGTGATCGCACGCGGCTTCGAAGACTCGCGCTTGCCTACGCTGATCTTCAGGCACCCGTTTTCATACTTCGCATCCACCTTGTCGGG
>CBJMQH010000019.1:0-19991 GCA_966431825.1 uncultured Trinickia sp. | reverse complement strand
ATCGAAGAGGAATGGTTGAGCCCTTGTCGGCCAGATTTTTAAGACCGATTTACCCCCAACTAGACGATAGCGCTATCAAAAACGCCGATTCGTGAGTAGAACGAATCTTTCGCTCTTACCACCGGACGGTCCGCCCTTGATAGTCGAGATACTCGAGGCCGGGCCGACCGATCTTTCCCAGCAGCACATTCACCACGCCTGGAACGCTCTCGTCGATCGACAATCGACCCTCGGGGCCACCGAGGTCGGTGCGTACCCACCCCGGCGCGATCAGCAGCGTCATGTTCTTTTATGACCCGCAAACCTGCGACGCGCCTCAATAGACGGCGGCGAACTGACCTGCATAGCGTGCGCAGCGCTACAGACAATCCCTTCATGACGACCGCCGAACGTGCTGCTGCGCCACTGCTGCCGAATCTACCGGGTCGTCAGCCCGACGAGCCGGGTCAGTTCGCCTTTGCGGACGAGCGTCGGGTTTCGTCGATCTTGGAGGGAAGCGGCTGGGCGGGATCGACATTCGCCCGATCGATATCGACTGCACACTTCCCGAAGCGGCGTTGGCCAGCTACACCACGCGGCTCGGCCCTGTCGGTCGCGTGCTTCAGGAAACGGGCATCGGTGTTCGGGTGCGCAATGGGGAGGGTGACAAGGCAGGACGGTTCAACGCCGGGCTGTTCAACGCCGGCACTCGCAAGTAGCGCGCGCTTGCCTTCCTCGTTAAAGGGAAGGGTACCGAAACGGACCGTGCCGGCTGTCGAATCGACGTACACGTCGAATTCGGGAATGTAGGTGATCACAGGGTTGAACACCGCCAGTTGGCTAGTGCCTGCGTGACGTATATCGGCGATGCCTTTGCGCACTTCCACGCGCGCGTCGCGCTTCGCGTGGCACAATCGCCGGCCGCGCGCATTCCGCTTGCGCGGCCAATCAGACCATGTCTTACTCACTCATTGCGTTCGATTTCGATGGAACGCTGGCCGATTCTTTCGGCTGTTTTTTGACCGCATTGTCGGAATCGGCAGAACTGCACGGCTTCCGGGCGCTCGACGCTGCGCTGATCGAACAGGCGCGTGCGATGTCGGCGCGCGAGATCATCGCGCTGCTCGCCGTGCCGCTCTGGAAAGTGCCGCGTGTGACGATCGACGTGCGCCGGCGCATGCGCGCACGCCGCGACGAGATCACGCTCTTCGCAGGCATCGACACGGCACTCGCGGCGCTTGCCGCGCGCGGCGTGAGGCTGGCGGTGGTGACGTCGAACGCCGAGGACAACGTTCGTGCGATTCTCGGGCCGGCGTGTGCACAAATCGAGCGCTTCGACTGCGGCATTCCGCTCTTCGGCAAGACGCGCAAGTTGCAAGCGCTCGCGGCTGCAGCCGGTGTACCGCGCGAGGCGCTGCTCTATGTCGGCGACGAAATTCGCGACGCTCAGGCTGCTGCCAAAGCGGGCGTCGGATTCCGAGGCGTAGCGTGGGGCTATACAGCGCCCGATACACTGCAGGCCCATTGCACCACTTCGTTGCTCAGAAGGCCGGGCGATCTGCTCGCGATCTGATCTGATTTGATCTATTGAACGGATCGGCGCGCCGCCAAGGGCGTGACAGCCGGCCGGCGGCGACCCCCTGCCGGCGCACGCGGCGATACGTGCACCCGTGCCATAATCGGTCCAACTCGATCGCCGCTGCCTATTTTCACCTTGAAAGAACGTTGCGTGCCGCTCGAGCGCCTCGGGCAATTCGACGAAATCGTCGATGTGCGCACGCCGCTCGAATTCGCAGACGACCATGTGCCCGGCGCCATCAACGCGCCGGTGCTCGAGAACGGGCAGCGCGTCGTCGTCGGTACGATGTACGTACAGGTCGGCGCGTTCGAGGCGACGCGTGTCGGCGCGGCGATGGTCGCCCGCAATATCGCCCACCATCTCGAGACGACGTTCGCCGACCGGCCGCGCAACTGGCGCCCGCTCATCTACTGCTGGCGCGGCGGCAAGCGCTCCGAGGCAATGACCACGTGGCTGAACCTCATGGGTTGGCAGGCCGCCAGGCTCGACGGCGGATACAAGACCTACCGGCACGATGTCATCGACACGCTCGAAACGATGCCCGCGCAGTTCGAGTTCATCGCGCTGACCGGTCCGACAGGCAGCGGCAAAACACGCTTGCTGCATGCGCTTCGCGCGACCGGCGCACAGGTGCTCGATCTCGAAGCGCTGGCCGTTCACCGCGGCTCGCTGCTTGGGGCGTTGCGCGGCAAGCTGCAGCCGTCGCAGCGGGCGTTCGAATCGGCACTCGTGCAGGCGTTGCGCGGTTTCGCGCCCGATCGCCCCGTTTTCGTCGAGGCGGAGAGCCGACGGATAGGACGTCTGACGTTGCCCTCACGGCTGTTCGAGCGCATGCGTTGCGCGCGGTGCGTCGCAGTGATAGCCGACGCCAGCGAGCGGATCGCGTTTCTGTTGTCCGACTACGCCGATTTGTTCGATGACCCCGCTGCCTTCAAGGCACAGTTGGCGAAACTGGTCGGCCTGCACAGCCGCGACTGCGTGATGCGGTGGCAGGCGTTGATCGATGCGCAGGCGCGCGAGACACTGTTCCGCGAATTGATCGAGCTGCACTACGATCCGGCTTATGCGCGCAGCAGCGCAAGGCAATTCGGCAGGCTCGCGTCTGCAACGCCCTTCGTGTTTCGCCCGCTTTCTGCGGACCCGCTCGCGCAGGCGCACGCACTGCTGGCAGTGGCTGGCGTGCGCGGTGCGCCGGCTAATGGAACGTGAAGTCCTCGTTGCGATCGGGGATGGCGCGCAGTGTTCGCGCCATGCTGTCCCAGCGCGCGTACTCGACGAGGCGCACGAGCAACGCAAAGGCGAGAACGCCGGCGCTGCGCGTGCCGGCTCCTCCCGGTTCTGCGTTCGCGGCGGCTTGGAACGCGTCGCGCGTCGAGCCGGTTTGCCGGTAGCGGCGCAGCAGCGCGCACGCGCCTGTATCGGAGCGGTGAGCCCATCCGAAGGGGCAGTGGTTTGCACTACGCATCGTTTGCTTGTCCTGCAAGGGCGCCGGCGTGTTCAGCAAGGCAGGCCGTGATATCGGTCGCACCGTATCGGGCTTCCGATGCGCCGGCTTCGACGTCGATCGCGCCGGCGTTGTGCGCATCGAACAGTTCCATGATCAAGCCGGCATGCGCTTGCCCGAGCCCCGCACGCGCAAGTGCGCCAGCCCACGCTTCGCGCGGGGCTGCGACCGCTTCGATGGGTCGATCGGTCGCAGCGGCGAGTGCGCGCGCGACGTCGTGCGCATCGATTCGGCGCGGCCCTTCGATGCTGACGATGCGCTGGGCCTGCGATAGCGGCTCGCGCAGCAGGGCGGCCGCGGCGATGCCGACATCACGCGCCGCGACGCTTGGGAAGCGCTTGTTCAACGGATGATGAAAGCTTGGCAGCTTGCCGGTGGCAAGCGCAGCCGGTACGACGCGCAGCCAGTTTTCCATGTGCTCTGCGGAACGAAGGAAGATGCGATGCGGTGCGACGTCGCGCAAGCCGGCTTCAAGTTCATGGAATAGCGCGGTGATGCCTGTGCCGCTCGGCAGCTCTGCGCCGTAGTCCGACAGCGCGAGCACGACATGCGGCGGGTGCGCACGCAACGCGCTTGCCGCGTTTTCAATGACGCGGCGCATGGCGGGGGCCGGGTGGGGTGCCGCTGGCGGGATCGGCGTGAGGATCTGAACGGCGCGAGCGCCGGCGAGCGCGCGCAGCACGGCTGAGCGATCCTCGAGATTGGCGACCGCGATCTCGCAGCCAAGCCGCGCGAGCGGTGCGGCTGCACCCGCATCGCGCACGACGGCGCGCACCGGTTCGCCGGCTGCGCGCAGCGCGGCGGCGGTGGCGGCGCCTACGCGGCCGTTTGCTCCGAAGATGACGTACATGAAATCCCTCGCATGTTGATCGGATTCGAGCATCGTAGGCGGACGAGGGCGCCGCGGCGCGCGCGAACGGATGATCGTGCGCGGATTCGGATGACGGCGTGCGCCGGCTGCGGTTCACCCCGCCGGGTGCGTACGCTTTGCGCAGACATCCTGCAAACGCGTCACAATGCGTGACGCGAATGTCGCAACGCGAGAGGACCTTATGCAACGATTGCCTACGGAAGCCGTTTCGAGCGTCACCGGAATGACGGGCCGCCGCTCGAGCGCCGCGCTCGGCTGGAACGGTTTCGGCGCGTCGCTTATCGACGTGCCGGCCGGTTTGCATCGGATTCCCGCCGCCAGCCATCATCGCGTGGGCGTGCATGTCGGCGCACCGGTGCGCGCCCGGTGTTTCTGCGGCACGCGCCGCATCGCCCGGATCCAGGCGCATGGGGACGCCGATGTCGTGCCGGCGGGCCTGGATGGCGAATGGGAGGACGAAGCCGATTGTACGATCCTGCGGATCTGGTTCAGCCCCGCACTCGTCAGCGATACGTTGGAGCGCATGGGTCTTGTCCCCTCGCGCGCTCAGCTCGTTCCGCGTTTGCAGTTGCGCGATGCCCGCGTGACGCACCTCGCCTGGGCGCTGCGCGCAGAACTCGAAGACGATGCGGGATCGAACGCGCTTTTCGCGGAAAGCCTCGCGACCGCGCTCGTCGTGCGCCTTGCCGCGGCGGAGCCGGAAGCACCGAAGCGCCGGCGCACGCTGATGCCGCGGGCGGCTGCGCGTCTCACCGACTATATCGAGAGCCGTATCGCCGAGCCGTTGACGCTCACGGAACTGGCTGCGCTCGTCGATCTGAGCGTGCCGCATTTCAAGGTGCTGTTTCGCGAGACGTTCGGCGTGCCGGCGCATCGTTACGTCATCGAGCGCCGTGTCGAGCGTGCGCGTGCGTTGCTTGCCGCCGGGGGATCGAGCGTAGCGCAAGTCGCGCTCGATGCAGGCTTTGCCCATCAGAGTCATCTTGCTCACTGGACGAGGCGATTGCTCGGCGTCGCGCCGATCGAGATCGCGCGATCGACAGGCGCGGTGCTGCCGGGCACGAGCGTCGAGCGCGACCGCTGAATTGAGCATTGTTGAGCATCTCGGCCGCGCTTTACGGTCGGCCGTGCGTTGGCGTTTTATTGTTCTATTTTTGAATAGATTTGTTTTTGTGTTTTCGTGTTATCTGATGGCGATCGTTTCCATGGATTATCGTTTTCATATATAGATGATTTTCTCTAGGCATGCTTTCGGGTGCCGCCTCTGCGACGCAGCGAACGTTCCTTTCTGTCTTCGTTCGGCCTCCGAATATCCCCTATCGGTGCGCTGTGCGCCGCTCGCCGCCGATTCGACGTTGCTTGAAAAATCTCGCATTGCCGACTAGCTTTTTATATCGCGTTGCGGTCTCGTTATGCCGTATGCGCGTAATTGTCGAGATCGGTAGAAACGAAATAGGAAGGCGCTGAAAGAACCTGAATTCGAGTAACAATGGCGTTAAGCAGTCCGTAATAAAGCATCGCATTCGTTTGTGGTTTGAAAGAAGGCTAAAAATAGAGTGGCCGCGGTCGGAACGTCGATCGGTGCGATAGGGCAGGCTTTCGCGATCGGTTTCGTCGGTGGTCTAGGGCATGGCAACTCGATCAACCATCAAGGACAGAGATGAAACCAGAACGAAGCTGCAGTGCGGGTGGCCCGCGTCGGAACGGCCGCCGCGTCTGGCTGAGCGCAATCACGCTCGGCGTGCTGATGCTGGCCGGGTGTGGCGGTGGAGACGGTGCGTCGCCTACCGCCTCGGGCGTCGCGCAGGCGCAGTTGCAGGGGCAGTCCTCGGCTGATGCCGTGGCCGACTGCCAGGTCCGGAACCAACCCTATACGGACCCGGTGGCCTATTCGGGTAACGCGAGCGATGGGCTGGCCGCGACGCAGGTGTCCGAGAAGGCGGCAATCATGCATCACGAGTGGAAGTCGCGCACCGGGGCGAAAATCCACTATACGACCACGATGGGTCACTTGACAGCCAAGGATGCGAAGGGCAACCCCGAAGCGACCATGTCGTACGTCGCCTATACAGCGCCGAGCACGACCGGCGCACCACGCCCCGTCACGTTCTTCTACAACGGCGGCCCCGGCTCGGCGTCGATCTGGCTGCGACTCGGATCGTTCGCGCCGACCCGCGTTGCCACGCCCGATCCGTTGATGACGAACTGGCCCAACTATCCGCTCGTCGCCAACGCCGAGAGCCTGATCGACACCACGGACATGGTGTTCATCGATCCGCCTGGCACGGGCCTCTCGGAGGCGGTGCTTCCCTACACCAACCAATCGTTCTGGGGCGCCGATCCCGATGTAGGCATCATGCGCGACTTCATCGAGCGCTACCTGAGCGTCAACCACCGAAGCAGCTCGCCGATCTACCTCTACGGCGAGTCATACGGCACGCCGCGTACCGACATGCTGGCGCTGTCGCTTGAAACGGCCGGCGTCCACCTCTCGGGTATCGTGCTGCAATCGTCGATTCTCAACTATTTTGCGGATTCGATGGAGGCCGTGGCGATCACGCAGTCGACCGAAGGCCTCGTGCTCGACACCGATACGCTGAGCGGCTACTTCCCCGGCTATGCCGAGGTGGCGTCCTACTTCGGACAAGTGTCCCCGGCACAGCCGGATCAAGCCGCGTACGCGAAGCAGATGGAATCGTTCGTGACCGCGAAATACGGCAGCTTCCAGCAGTACGCGCAATCGTGGGTCTTGAGCCAGTTGGGGATTCCCGATGCGCTGGGTACGCCCGTGCTGCCGAGTACGGGGACGCTGCATGCATGGCAGGCGCCGTCTGCGCTCACGTTCCAGGCGCTGCAGGGCTACTTCACGACGCAGCCGTTCTTCACTTCGCTGCTGCCAGGCACCACGATTGGCCGCTACGATGGGCGTGTGTCGCTGCCCAATTCGGATCCGCGCCTCGCAGACGATTCCGATCCGTCGGATATCCTGATCTCTCAGCCGTTCACGACGGCGTTGCAGACGCAGATGCCCGACTACCTCGGATACACGGCGCCGAACGCGACCTATCTGCCGTTGAACGGCAACATCATTCAGGTCTGGGATTTCTCGCATGCCGGTTTGCCGATGCCCGACACGGTGCCCGACCTGCTTGCCGCGATCAAATTGAACCCCAAGCTGAAGGTCCTGGCCGTCAACGGCTATCACGATCTGGCCACGCCGTTCTTCAATACGGAGAAGCAACTGGCGCGTCTGCAGACGGTGCCCAACTTGAAGGCCAATGTCCAGGTCACGTTCTATCCGGGCGGGCACATGACCTATATCGACAACACGGCACGACCGAAGATGAAAGCGGACCTCGTGGACTACTATCAAGGAAAGCCGATTCCGCTCGCGCTGACGCTCAAGACGCTGCCGCCGCCGTGGGGCGACGATCCGCTCGGCAAGTCCGCCGTGGCCTCGCTGAACGCCGCGACGCAATGATGTTCGCGCGTCCGGTTCCTGCTACCCATTGATTGCGAGCGAATTATGTCCCTGATCGATATTGTTCGTCGTACTACGTTGTCGATTGTCGTCGGCATGCTGGCCGGCGGCGCCTATGCGGCCGCTCCTCAAGCCGTCGCTCCCGCGAAGGCACCGCGCGGGGGCGGCGTGGACGGCCCGTTCTTTCCTGGCAAACGCGTGGCCCCCGTCCTGCCCACGACGGGCGAGGCGCTCGAAGCACAGGCGCAAATGCGGATCGAAAAGCAAATGAACGCGAATTCGGTCCTGAGCAACGGAGCGGCCATTACGAAGGAGCAGGCAAGAAGCAACGGCCTCGGCTTCATTGCCAACCACTTCGAGGAGATCGATCGCGCCCGCAGCGGGCGCGTCACGCTGGACGATGTGCAGCAGTACGTGAAAGCGCGTCAGCAATAAGGCGCACCCGGGGGACGCGAAACGCGTCCCCCGACGGGCCTTCAGTCGGTGCGTCGGGTGCGCAGCTCAGGCGCGTGCGCGCCGCCAGTGGTCCGCCAGCGCCGTCGGGTAAAACGCCAGCGTGCGCCAGGGCGTGTCGTCGAGACCGGCCATCGCAACGACGGCCGCCGTTTCGAACGACCAATAGCCGAAAAAGCCGTCAGCGTCGCGATGCAGGTGCGCATCGTGCCATTCGAGGGACGAGAATCGCGTCGGCCATTGCGCAAGGTAGTCGCCGATCAGCGCGGTCGGACCAGGCTCGTCGCCTTCCATTCCCTTCGCCAGCGGTCGGAACGTGTCGACGTGCAGGAGCGTCCGTCCGACTTGGGTTTGCCCATCGAGCCCCCATGCCAGCAGCCGTTCGAGCAATACGTCGCGATCGCGCGGGACTTGGAGCCGATCGAGCCAGGTTTCGATGCGCCTCAATTGGGCAGTCTGGCCGAGAAGAGTCGACAGCGAGACAAGCCAGAGCACCTGAACGTAGTGACCGCGGACGTCGAGGTCGAGGGCTCCGGTTACGTCTTCATCATCGCTGCTGAGCTGTGCCCCACGATCGAAGGTGTCGATCACCGCGGGCAGCGCCGCGCCAAGCTGTTCGAGTTCGGCGCCGCGCGAAAAATCGAGCACCCACCGGCTCAGCGCCGCAACGGCGATGCGCTCGGCAAGCCTGCGCTGCGCCCGCGCGGGCAGATCGCTGTCTTTGGCGTGCTGGCGATGGCGCGCGAGGTCTTCGTCGAGCCGCTGCGCAAACGCCTGTGCTTGCGCTTCTCGCAGGAGCGGCTCGCGTCGGGCGGCGAGAAAGCCGGGAGAGTCGGCAGAGTCGGGAGAGTCCGAGTCGGTGCGCGGCGCATGCTCCCAGGGCATGTCGTAGATCGGGGTATCGCCGAGCAGGCACCAGAGCGTTTCGCGGTCGTCTTCGCCCGTGAACTCGCACTGGCGCAAGAGCGGTGCAAGCAAGGCACGCGCGGCGGGCGAAAGAGCGGGCTGTGCACTGTCTACCGGTACGAGACTGGCCCGGTTCAACGCATGGACGTAGCCCACGAGATCCTGCTTGGCTTCGTCGACACTTTCGTAAAACCAGCAGAATTCGGTGAAATCGACGGTGAATGCATCAACCGCAAACCGTGTGAGGAACGCGATCCATTCGTCGTATGCGCTGCGCAACCCTTCGGGCAGCGCAGCTTGCCAAAGCGCGCGTTTGTTTTCGAGGCATCGCAACGCGTCGCTTTTCGACAGCGTGATGCTGACGGGGCCATCGCCGGCGCCGGTGACCGCTTCGATCACCGATGTGTCGGCATGAGCGAACGCGGGGGCCTGCGGATCGGATACGTCGAACTGCGGCGTGTCGATCATCGATAACCAGAACGGCGGTACGATGTTGTTCGCATCCATGATGAGGATCGAATTGCCGTTTTCGTAGGTGCCTGAAAGGTAGCAGCGATTGCCCATGCGTTCTTCTTTTATGTGATTGGTGTATGCACCGGCATCGGTGTCTGTGGCGCACGATTCGAATGCCGCTGCATGCCGGAATGGCAGCGGCGAGAAAATAACCGAAAAACGCACAAATTGTCCAACTGACGGAGCCTTGGCATGCAAGACGTGGTATCGGAAATCGCTCGTTTCAATACAGGCCGCGACCCCGAGCGCCTCGCAATGAAGTACCGCCTCATGCGCGCCTCGGCCTTGTCGTTCCTGCGCGGCACCTGCCATCTGTTCTATGCGCGCCTCGCCAAGGGCGGTGTGCTCGATGAGGCGCCGCCCGTCTGGATCAGCGGCGACTTGCACATCGAAAACTTCGGCAGCTACAAGGGCGATAACGGTCTCGTCTACTTCGACCTCAACGATTTCGACGAGGCGTGCCTTGCACCGGCTCTCCTCGAAATGGTGCGGTTGCTCTCGAGCGTGATCGTCGCTGCCGATACGTTGAACGTCAAACATGCCGACGCGCTTGCGCTGTGCCGCGCGAGCGTCGACGCGTATGCGGACGCCCTTGCTGCGGGCAAGGCGCGGTGGATCGAAGCGGAGTTGGCGGAAGGGATGGTGCGCGACCTGTTCGACGGCCTCGCGGGGCGCAAGCGCGTCGAACTGCTCGACCGGCGCACCGAACGTGTTGGAACGAAGCGACGGCTGAAGGTCGACGGCAAGAAGGCCTTGCCGGCAGACGACGCGGCGCGCGCGGCCGTGAATGCATTCATGACGGCGTTCGCACGCGAACAGGACGACCCGGCGTTCTACCAGCCGCTCGACGTGGCCCGTCGGATCGCGGGCACAGGGAGCCTTGGCGTCGATCGATATGTCGTGCTTGTCGAGGGCAAGGGCTCGCCCGACGGTAACTATCTGCTCGATCTGAAGGTGGCTTTGCCGTCGTCGGTCGCGCCGCACGTCAAAACCGCCCAGCCCGCGTGGAAGCGCGAAGCCGAGCGCGTGGTGGCGGTGCAGTACCGCGCCCAGGCCGTTTCTCAGGCGTTCCTGCACGCAGTCGAATTCGGTGGGCAGTCCTATGTTTTGCGCAGCCTCCAGCCGTCCGAAGATCGCGTGGATCTGACGGCGTGGGACGGCAAGCTTGCGCGGCTCGAGACCGTCGTGACGACGATGGGGCGGCTCAGCGCATGGGCCCAGCTGCGCAGCAGCGGCCGCGACGGCTCGGCGATCGCCGATACGCTGATCGCCTTCGGGGCGCGCCGCGATTGGCGCGGACCCATCGTCGAGCTGGCCGCCGCGAGCGCGGCTCAAGTCGCCGCCGACTGGCAGGCTTACTGCACGGGGTATGACGGCGGCGCGTTCACGGTGTAGGCAAGCCAGCGCGGGCGGTCCGCACGACGCGTGCGGTGGGTGGCGGCAGAAGGCGCGGCGGTCGGCCGCCGATTGTGCGCTGAGTCACGGCGGCCGATTGGCATCGGCGCTATTTTGTCTACCATTGAATCGTGCTGTTGGCGCGTCGCGCGTTGCGTGCGGGACGGCACCTTAAGATCCACCGGAGGGCGCCATGGTCCGCCCGACTGTTGCCCGCGTTGCACTCCTGCTCGCCGTGACCGTGGGGCTCGGCGCCACGCTTGCGCTCGCGCGTCCAGCCCTTGCGGCCGGGTTGTCCTTCCATGCGAAGGACAAGCGCGCGCCGCATGCGGAGCCTGCCGTGCAAATGGATAGTGCGGCCGTCGTCGAGCGCTATGGTGCCGCCGTCGTCAGCATCGGTACCGCCCCGCCGGGCCAACCGGATCCGGCGCCCACGCTCGCCTCGATCGGGCCGGACGATCCGTTTGTGCCGTTCTTCAAGCGCGAGACACCGCAGCCGCCGACTGCCCAACCTGTGCCGCAGCCGTCGCCGGTGCCCGCGCCCCCCTCGGCTTCGCAACCGGCGCCGGCACAAGGGGACGCCGTGGATCTGCCCACCGCGGTATCGGGCGTCGGCTCCGGCTTTCTCGTCAGCGCGGACGGCCTCATTGTCACGACGGCGCATGTCGTGGACGACGCGGGAGAGGTCAGTGTGCGGCTCGCAGACAAACGCTTGTTCACGGGGAAAGTGCTGGGTGTCGACGCGGCGAGCGATGTGGCGCTCGTCAAGATCGACGCCAGCCGACTGCCCACCGTAAAGCTTGGCGATTCGTCACGCGTGCGCCCCGGCGAGTCGGTGATCACCGTCGGCTTGACCGAACGTGCGGAGCCGACCGTGACGTCCGGCATCGTCAGTGCGAGCCCGCGCACCTTGCCGGACGGCAGCCGCTTCGCCTTCTTCCAAACAGACCTGGCGCACAGCCCCGACAATTCCGGCGGCCCGGTGTTCAACCGCGCGGGCGAGGTGGTCGGGATTGCCGTCGAAATCTACGGCGGCGCCGACGCGGCGAGCAGTCTGACGTTCGCCATCCCGATCAGCACGGTGTCCGACGTGCGTCAGCGTTTGCAGAGCGCGCGCGCCACGCCTGCAGCGGAGGGTGCGACAGGCGCGAACGGTGCCGGGATCGATGTCGAAGACGTGAGTCCGGGACTTGCCGCAGCGCTTGGACTGCCGCGTGCTGCGGGCGCGCTCGTCGATACGGTCGATCCGGCGTCCGGATTGGCCGCGAGCGGACTGAAAGCCGGCGACATCATCGTGAAAGTCGGTGACAAACCGATCGAGCGCGCGGCCGATCTGGCCGATCTCCTGTCGGCGTTGCCGGCCGATTCGCCTACCGTGATCAAGCTCGTTCGCAATCGCAAAACCCTGTCCGTGACGGTGGGCGCCGCGGCGGGTGGGCCGGCCGGTCCCGCGGGTGCGGCGCTTTCGGGAGAGGACCGGCTCGGGTTGACGATGCACCCGCTGAGCCTTGGCGAGCGGCGCGCGAGCGATTTGCCGCTGGGCATGATGGTCGACGCTGCCGCGGGTGCCGCTGCCAAAGCCGGCATTCGCCCTGGCGACATCGTGTTGTCGCTCGACGATACGCTGGTCGAAACGCCGCAGCAGGTCGCCGAGCTCGAAGCGAAGGCGGGCAAGGCGATGACCGTCATGATCCAGCGCAATCACACGCGCAGCTTCGTGTCGGTGAAGCTGCGCTGAATCGCGTCTTGCCGCGGGGGCAGGCGAGGGCCTGTCAGGAGGCGGCGGAGCGTTGTTTGCGCGCGGGTCTCGGGATGCCGTCGTCCGCCGGAAGGACACCGAACCATTGCGTGTAGAGTGCGCAGAGCCAATCGACGAAGACGCGGACGCGCGGTGAAAGCTGCCGCCGGTACGGATACATCGCCGAAATCGGCAGCGGCGGACTTTCCCAGGCGCCCAGGACCTCGACGAGCCGGCCGTCGCGCAGTGCGTCTTCCACGTGAAAGCGCGGCAGCTGGATGAGTCCGCACCCGCGCAGCGCGCAGACCACGTAGTTTTCAGCGTCGTCGACCGACATCCATCCGCCCGTGGGGTAGGCGCGCTGCTGCCCGTCGATGAGGAATTCGAACGGATAGGCGCTGCCGTTGCTCGAGACGAACTTCACGGCTTGATGCGAGGCGAGCTCGTCCGGATGGGTTGGTGCGCCATGTCGCTTCAGATAGTCGGGACTCGCACAGACGACTTGCGGCATCAGTGCAAGACGACGGGCGACGAGACTCGAATCGCGCGGGACCCCGCCACGCACGACGCAGTCGACGCCTTCCCGCCGATTGCGACCGAGATGTTCTTCGAAGGCAAGAGCGACGCGCTGATCGAACAGATCGTCAAGCAGGCCCCGCTCGAGCGGATCGGCGAGCCCGACGATATCGCAGGCGTCGTTGCGTTCCTGGCAGGCCGCGACGGCGCATGGGTCAACGCGCAGGTCGTGCGCGCCAACGGGGGGTTTGCCTGATGGGGCCGAGCCGGTCAGCTCATGACAGCGGTGCGAACCGCGCGGTGAAATGCCGTAGAACGGCGGGCTCGTGGACGAATCGCAAGCCACGGATGCCGGCCGCGCGGGCTTTGATTTCGAGGAGCGCCTCGGCGACAAACTGCATGTGATCGTTTGTGTAGACCCGGCGCGGAATAGCGAGTCGCAACAGTTCGAGCGGCGCCGGCTTTTGAAGGCCGGTCGCCGGATCGCGGCCCATGAGCAGCGATCCGATCTCGACGCCGCGCACGCCGCTTTCCAGATAAAGCGCGTTGCACAACGCGAGCGCCGGAAACTCGCTGCTCGGGATGTGCGGCAGCATGCGCCCGGCATCGATGAAGACTGCATGGCCACCGGTCGGATACTGGATGGGTACGCCGCGCTCGCGCAGCAATGCGCCGAGATACGCGACTTGTCCGATGCGATAGGCGAGGTAGTCTTCGTCGGATGCCTGTTCCAGGCCGACCGCCAGGGCCTCCATATCGCGACCTGCAAGGCCGCCATAGGTGATAAAACCTTCGAGGGGCACGCAGCGTTCGCGAACGAGCTCGAAAAGCGCTTCGTCCTCGCGCACGCAGCAGAGCCCGCCGGTGTTCACAATGGCGTCTTTCTTTGCAGACATCGTCAGCATATCGCCGTAGCGATACATTTCGAGGATGATCTCGCGAACCGATTTGTTCCGGTAGCCGGCTTCGCGCTGCTGGATGAAATAGGCGTTTTCGGCGTAGCGTGCCGAATCGATGACCACGGGGATGTCATGCCGGCGTGCGATTGCGTAGACGGCACGCATGTTGGCGAGCGACACCGGCTGCCCGCCGGCGCTGTTGCAGGTCACGGTGACGATGATGCCGGCCACGTTCTGTGGCCCGTGGATCGCGATCGCGGTTTCCAGGCGGTCCAGATCGAAGTTGCCTTTCCAGTCGTGATAGGTCTCGGTGTCGAGCGCGTGGGCCGTGAGTGTATTGAGCGCCGTTGCCCCGGCCAGTTCGACATGGGCCGCGGTGGTGTCGAAATGAAAGTTCGAGATGAAAACCGGACTCGACGACGCACCGGTGCGCTCGCGCAGGCGCTCGACGAGGCACGGAAAGAGAATTTGCTCGGCGCCGCGGCCTTGGTGCGTCGGGATCGTGAAAGGGTATCCGAAGCGTTCCTTGACCGTTTCGCACAAGCGGAAGTAGCTGCGCGAGCCTGCGTACGCTTCGTCGCCGCGCATCAATGCAGCCCATTGCATGTCGCTCATCGCACCGGCGCCCGAATCCGACAACAGGTCGATATAGACGTCGGCACTGCGCAACAGAAACGGATTGTGACCGGCCGCCTCGAGTGCTGCTGCGCGCGCCTCGGGGCCCAGGAGGCGAATCGCCTCGACCATCTTGATGCGAAAAGGCTCGGGGATGCGCTTCATCGTTCGTCCGATCGAAAGAGGCGTGGGGTTACCCGATGGGCTCGGGCGGGGAGGGGCCTCATGGGTCCGTGGCAGGCCCGCCATGAGATGGTATGGGGCGATGCATTTCGAGTTCTAGTGTGCAATCTCGTAGGATCGACGTGCATCAACGGCGTGATTCTGCGGCTGTGGTAGATGAACGATTCGGATATCGAATATTAAGTAATGCAAAGCGATGGACTGTGCAGCTGGCGTACGGGAAAAACCGATTCGGTATAGGATTTCGTTTTTCGTTACAAAAATCCATGGTTCGGATGGCAAAAAATCGGCTATCCGGTCTGTCATTGTGATCATGAGCCGCAATCCTGCCGATCGTTTCCGTGCCCCTGGCGCAGCCAATTCGCCGCGCTTTTTACTTTTGCTGATCTGCCTGTTCGCTTCGGCGGGGCAGGTCGCGATCGATATCTACGTGCCCGCGCTCCCCGCGATGGCGCGCTTTTTCACTACGTCGTCGCAGGCGATCCAGTCGAGCGTTTCCGGCTACATGGTGGCGTACGCGTTGGGGCAGCTGATTTTCGGTCCCCTTGCCGACGCTTACGGGCGCAAGCGTGTCCTCGGGTTCGGGCTTGCGATCTATACGCTCGGCTGCGTGCTGTCGATTGCGGCGCCGAACCTTGAAACGTTCGTTCTGGCGCGCTGCCTTCAAGGCTTCGGCATTGCCGCCACGAATCTGCGGGCGAAGGCGATCGTCACCGAGTCGTTCTCGGGGCTCGCGCTGCTGCATGCCTTCACGTATATGGCGACGGCCTGGGGGCTTGCCCCGATTCTGGCACCCGTGGTGGGTGCGCACCTTCAGACATGGTTCGGCTGGCAGGCGTGCCTTGTATTCCTGCTCGTCTATTCGATCTTGATGTGGGCTTTGCTGCTGGGTTACCGCGAGACGTTGCCGCGGCCCGTGCCGCTGGCCCCACGTACGCTGATCGCCAATACGGCCACGGTGCTTGCGAGTCCGGTGTTTCAAACATGCTTTCTCGCTCAGGGCTTGTGCTACAGCATTCTGCTCGTGTTCAACATCGTGGGGCCGTTCATGGTGCAGAACACGCTGCACAATCCGCCGACTTATTTCGGCTATCTGGCGCTCGCTATCGGCATGATGTATTTCCTCGGCGGGTTCTCGAACCGTCTGCATGGGCCCCGTCTGCCGAGTGCCGAGCAGCGGCTGCGGTACGGCGCCCGCATCATGGCTGCCGCGTCCATTGTGATGCTGGTGCTGGCATTGACCGTCGGATTGCGCGTCTGGACGCTCGCAGTGCCTGTTCTTGCGATGGGGTTTTGCGCGGGTGCGATGTATCCGACACTGATGGCCAAAGGCAACTCGCTGTTCCCGCATATCGCCGGGCTCACGAGTGCGATTCTCGGGTGCGCGCTGCTGCTCGTGTCGTCGGCGATGATGGGGCTCGCCGGGTTCGTGTCGATCCACGTCCTGACGCCGCTTGCGGTCTTCTTCGTGATCCTGGCATTCACCGTCGTCGCGATGGTGACGCGGTTGCTGCGCCATCTCGAACAGCCGCAGGGGCCGGAGGCGGTTGCGTGCGGCAGCAGCGGGCGGGCTTGAGCCGCGCCCGCGTATGGCGTCGAGCGCGGCCAGCTTCAGCGTGCCGCGTTGATCTTCAGACGGTTGCGAGCATGAGGCGGGCGGGACCCACGCCGAGGCGAAGGCCGTCTGTGCGGTTCGCGAGATAGCGTTCGTTCAGTTCGTCGGGCGGAAAGCTGCGGCAACTGCCGAAGCCCAGTGTGCTCATGGTCGAGGCGAGCGCTTCCGGATCGAAGAAGCTCTTCCACGGCTCGCCGCGTTCGGCGAACCTCGCCGTCATCTGTTCGATGGCGATGCGCATCATCGGGGGCAGGCTCGCGAGCGGCACGGCGTGTTCGAATAGCACTGCAGTGCCTTTGGCACAGCTTGCGATGAAGCGCAACGTATCGATGACAGCGGGCTCGTCGAGGTACATCGTCACGCCGAGCCAACTGAATACGGCAGGTGCGGTCGTGTCGAAGCCGGCGGCAGCCAAGCCTTCGGCCAGCCCGACGCGCTCGAAGTCGACGGGGACGAAACTGAGCGACGGGGGCACGGCGATCCCGGCTTCTTCGAGGCGCGCGCGTTTCCATTGCTGCGTGGCGGGCAGATCGACCTCGAAGATGCGGCCCGGTGCGTCGGGGTGCCGGTACGCGCTCGTGTCGAGGCCCGCGCCGAGCACGACGTACTGACGGGTGCCGCGTTCGGCGTATTCGGCCCACACGTCGTCGGCAAGCCGGCTGCGCACGACCACGTTGCTGCGCATGCCCAATGACATCGGATGACTGAATTTGTCGAGGTCGCCGCGCAGCGCTTGCGCGTCCGCTGCACCGAGGATCGGTAGGGCGATTGGATCGTCCAAAACGAGCGGCCGATCGATGAGTTGATGGGCCGCTCGCTGGGTCGCGACAATGAGCGCGCTCGGTTTGGGGCCCCCGTCCACGGGAGCGATCTCGTTGCCGACGAGATGCGCCTTGTGCAGATAGCCGAGCAAGGCATCGTCCAGGCCGACGCCCAAAAGAAGGGCGGGTTCGCGTGTGAGTGCATCGCGGACGCGGGCTTCCAGGACCACATCGTTGCCGCAGAAGCTGTCGCGAAAGAGCTGTTGCCAGCGCTTCACGATGGCCTGCACGGGGGCGGCGGTCGGCTGGGTGCCTGCTTCCATCTGTGCCCTGAGCTCGGCGACAATCGCGGGCCACGCGCGAGCGTGAGTGGGGTCGAGCTGACGGCGGCGCACTTCGTCGGCTTGGGCCGGGCTCAGGTACTTGGCGAACAACGTGCAGCGGGCGTGCCGGAATGCTTCGTCGATCCATGCGAACATCGGCGGCGTCAGGCCGACGATGTCCTGCGCACGTGGCTCGCCGATCTGCATTTGCATGAGCTTGTTGGCGAGCGTCGGGTCGTTGCGGGTCATGAGCGTGACGAGCTTGATCCAGCGCCAGGCGAGTGCTTGAGCCGCATCGCTCGTGGTCGGCAGGTCTTGTTCGATGGCGCGGCGGACTTCGTCGATGAGTTCGGTCCATGCGGGGGCAGTCGGGGCGACCGTGTCGGGCCCGGCATCGAGCAGCGTTTCCAGTTCTTCGTCGTTCAGGTGCTTTTGGTACATGTTCAAGAGCTCCAGTGTATTCAGCCAGTCGGTCGCCGGGGGCTCGCTGCCGGCGGCGATCATATCGACAAGGTGTTGTAACTGCCGGCTCGCACGCTGTGCGCGCAATGCCTGTGCGTCGAGCGCGGCAATCTGACGTTGCAGCAGGTGCAGCGGTGCGCCGGCCTGTTCGCCGTCGAGGCTGGCGAGGATGTCCGGCAGTGAATAGCCGAACTGCTTCAGCGCTTCGATCCGATGCAGGCGGATCAGGTCATTGCGGTCATAGAGACGTGCGCCGCCTGCTGAACGCTGGGACGGTGAAAGCAACCCGATTGCGTCGTAGTGATGCAGGGTCCGGACCGTCAGGCCGGTTTTCGTTGCGAGTTCGCCGATCTTCAGTTGCATCGCCTCTCCAGTCGACGACGGCCATCCTAAACCCTGACGTAACGTCAGGTGCAAGCGAGAAGGCGGCTCGTCCGGGCATTCCTGCGTGCGAGCAAACGGCTCGGCGTTGCGGGTCACCGGACGCCCGTGCGTGGATCGACTCATCGCTCAGTATGTGGGTGAATATCCGCTCGATTTTAAACTTTCGGCGCCCGGTTTTGAGGTTTTCGAGTGGCTAACCTATGCTCCTCACACAGGTCGAGTCGTTCCTGTGTGAGGAAGTGAAAACAAGTCTTGGGGGGGCGCGATGCAAGGGAGTGCGATATCGCCGGATGATGCTGGCATGCCGTCGCCGACGCGATATGCCGGCGTGCAGTCGATCAGGACGACGGTGCGTGAATTATTGGCGCAAGACAAGACGTTTAATTATGCGCCCTCGGTTGACGACGAAGCGGGATTGATCGATGTCGGTGTAATAGATTCGTTTTCACTCATTGTCCTTGTCGTGAAGATGGAAACGGCATTCGGTATAAGAATTGATCCGGGCGACGTTACCGATGATCGGTTCTACTCGGTAGCTTCCATCGCGAACTACGTCAAGGAAAAGCATGACGGAGATCGTTGCAGTTGATCATGTGCAGTTCGCTGTGCGAAGCGTGGCGCGCGCGGTGGCGCATTTGGGTTCGATGCGGTATGCGCTGAGATTCGAAGCGCGCGACTTCAACGATCGGGAGCGGCCGTTCTTCCGTTGTGCAAGAAAGGACATGGCTTACGTGACCTGTGGCCGCAGCCGTATCGAGGTGGTCACCGGGGCGCAGCGTGCGATAAGCGGTCGCTATTGCCCGATTTTCGGTGTCTCGACCGATGCGACCCAAGGTGGCGAGCTTGACGCAGGCGCCTTGGCGATTTCCCGCAATCGGGCATTGTCGGGGCCTTGCGCGACGGCGCGCGGTACGGCGGCGGAACTTCGCCACCTCATCGTACGATCGTCGCGGCCAGCTGAGTCGTTGAGCTTCTGGCAGGGGCTGGGATTCAAATTGACGCGGACAACAGCGCGCTACGATCTGCTGGCGTTTCCGGTCAATGCGCTTTCTATGCCGCTCGCCCTGCTCGTTTTGCGGGAACCTGTACCTCACCGAGCTGGCGCGTATGCGGATGACTATGGCTGCGCATCGGTTGCACTCATTACGCGCAATCTGGCGAGCGATCTTGCTTCTCTGGGGCGCGCCGGTATTGCGTATCACGAACCGATTCGGCTGCACATCAACGGCAAACAGCTTGCCGTGAGCTTTTTGTCGGGGCCAGGAGGGGAAATCGTGGAGCTGATTGAACCGTTGGGAGCGCACACATGACGGGGCGGTTGCCGGAATTTCTCGGTATTGGCGCGATCAAGGCATCTACGACGTGGCTCTACCAAAACCTTTTTCATCACGAGCAGATATGCCTGCCCGCGACGAAGCCTCTACGTTACTTCGATCGGCATGCCGGCCGGCCCATAGAGGCCTATAAAGCGATTTTTGCCGGCGCTGGCGATCGCCGTTGCGGCGAGTTTTCGGCGAGCTACAGCGTGTTGCCGATCGATCGCATTGCGTACATTCACAGCATCATGCCGGATCTGAAGCTGATCTTCATGATGCGAGAGCCGAAGGCGAGGGCCTGGTCCGATGCAAGGATGGAGTTCAGCGTGATCAGGGGGCTTGGCAGCGCGCCGATATCGGTTGATGCCTATTGCGAATTCTTGGGATCGGAGCAGTGCCGCGCGCGAGGAGACTACTTGTCGATACTGAAGCACTGGCAGGCGTACTTCGACAAATCCAGCTTCTTTATCGGCCTGATGGACGACACAAGAGATCGGC
>CBJMQH010000018.1:0-20538 GCA_966431825.1 uncultured Trinickia sp. | reverse complement strand
CCTCGCCGCACGTGCGCGATCGCCGGTCAGGCGTGCCGTCGCACGCCTGAGACTGCTTCTGCTCGTCCCCAAGCTTGCCTCTCTTGTGCTGCTGCGGCGCCCTACCGCGGTCTATATCGGACTTTCCGGCGGCGCGGGACAGGCGCTCGACGGCCTGCTCGCCGCCGTTGCCAGATGTTGGGCGATCCCGCTTTTCGTGCATCACCACTCTTTCCGCTACATCAACCACCGGTCGAGGCTTGCCGGCGCAGTCCTGCGTATCGTGGACAACGCTACCCACGTTACGCTTTGCGAAGAAATGGCGAAACGACTCCAGTCGCGCTACCCGCAATCGGTGCGCAATCTCTTCGTACTGCCAAACGCTGCGCTGTTCTCCACCGCTTTCGACCGAACCGTCCGCGCCGGCAAGCGCCAACCGCTCGCCGTGGGCTTTCTGTCCAACATCACGCGCGAGAAGGGAATATTCACGTTTTTCGCCATCCTGACTCGGCTCGCAGCCGATGGCGTGGCCGTTCGCGCAGTCATCGCCGGCCCGGTTGCCGCTCGGATATCAGTCGAGTTCTCACACGCACTGGCGGCGGCGCCGAATGCAACGCACATCGGGGCTGTGCATGGCGATCAAAAGTCTCGATTCTTCGACGCGGTGGATCTCCTGGTTTTTCCGTCGCACTACGAGAACGAAGCCGATCCGCTGACGATCGCCGAAGCAATCGGTGCCGGCGTGCCCGTCGTCGCGTCGGACAAAGGCTGTATCGCGGCGGCCCTCGGGTGCGGGGCTGGCGTGCACTTCCCCGACGACGAACACCTGGCGGCCAACATGGCACGCTTCATTTCGCGTGTCGCAGCCTCGTCCGAGCTGTATGACTCGCTCGCCCTTGCCGCCGCCAACGCATCCGCACATCGCAACGCCGAGCAACAGGCAGCACTCGATGCCTTGCTCGGAACGTTGACGCGTACGAAATGAACGCTCCGCACGTCTTTCTACTCGCCGCCCCCCGGGACACCCTATGCGACCGCCATCTGCACCATCGCCCCTCGCGCGACTCCTGAGTCTATTGCTCGTACTCAATCTCTTCCTGATGCGTCCGGCCGCGCTGGGACAACGCCTCTCCTGGATTGCGATAGCCGCATCCCCTGTCTTGAGCGTCGCGTTGCTGTTGCACGAGCGGCGCTCAAGGCATCTTTCGACGCACGACTTGCGAAGCGACATCGAATGGCTCGGCGCGCTACTGGCCATCTATTGGCTTTACATCGGTCCCATCTCGATCGTGTTCGGGCGCTCCGACCTCCTGCTGGCGGCGAAGGAATTCGTCACCACGGCGATCATCGTCCTGCCGTACGCCTTGTTTCTCATCGATATTCGGCGCAACGCACTCTTTTTTCGTCAGTTCACGCTGGTCGTTTCTTTGCTCGGATGGTCCAGCCTTGTCACGGCAGTGCTCTCGATCGCGCTCGGCAGCAAGGACCCGCTGCTCTTGTTCTCGCTGAACATCAAGGGATACACCGACAATGCCCTCGATCCGTCGTCGGCCACCGGCGCGGTCTACTTCCCGCTGTCGATGCTGTACACGGACTTCACAGCGGATTCAATCGTTCTTAGCCGCTACTCGGGGTTCTTTCGCGAGGCAGGCATTTACCAGGCGATGGCTTGCTTCGGCCTGGTCTATGAAGCGTGCACCCGTCGCTCGAGGGCTGTCATGCTAGGTCTTCTCGCCGGCACCATCCTCGCGTTCTCGTCGCTCGGGATTGCACTTCTCGCGTTGACGATCGGCGCTTTGTTCCTGCTTTCTCCGTCGAGCTCGCGCGTCGCACGCGCGGGTCTCGCCTTCCTGTTCGTCGGCGCAGCGTATCCGATTGCTCTATTTACGCCCGTCATCGGCTTGCAGGAAAAGCTGCTCACGCACGGCACGTCGATCTCGGATCGATCAGTCGCAATCGCGCACGGGCTACGCGCCGTTGCTGGCAATCCGTTCGGATATGGCCTCTTCAGCACGAACGAAGCGAACAGCGCAATCTGCCTCGTCGCGAGCCTCGGCATGTTGGGCCTGATCGGATTCACTATTCAATGCCTGATCCTCTCGGGTTGGCGTCCCGGTTCCCGCGCCGGCTTGGCCAAGGTGGTCGCTTGCGCCCCGATATTGGTTACCGCATTGATCTCGCAACCGATCGCCGGCGCACCCATGACCTATGTCATCGCGATGGTCAGCGTGCCAAGCGCGATCGCGAGCCGACGTTACGCGGTGCGCCAGCGCCGCACGGTACGCCACGACCGTCCCGGCTCCCGCGACATGCCGGAACCGGTATAAGCAGGCACGCCCAGGCTCAACCTCTGATCGCATTGGCGTAAGCTACGCTCCCCGACGGACAGCTGACCGGCAAGGGGCAACCGGAAATCGTATTGCCGACGACGGTCGCCGGTTCGACGCTCACTATTCCGCGCGGAAAACCGTGGACATAGTTGCCGTTGACCGTTGTATCGCGCGACGTATGATCGTGCATGAGGATGCCGACTTGATCGCCATTGAGCGCCGCGCCTTGGATGTGGTTGCCGGTAACGACGATACGCGTCGCGGGCACATCGTCCTCGCTGAAACTGGGGCGAACGCCGATCTGAATGCCGTTGTTAGCCTGTCTCACCTCGACCGTGTTGCCCGTGATGGTCACCGCGCCGCTCGCGTCTTCCACGTGAATCGTGCCATTGGCGCTATGCGCATTCGACGTTGCAGCATTGCCCGTGATACTGACATCGATGACGTGCGCGATGTTGATCGGCAAGTCGAGAATCGTCTGCCCGGGTTCGATGGTGTTGCTATCGATGACGACGTGCGAACAAGGGATGTCGGGCGTGTTGACGCCGATGGCTGCGCCGATGCAGGTGTTATCGGCGATGTGAACGTGCGCAGTATGGAATCCCTGCCGATTGGTCGGCCTTGGCCTGCCGAGCGGGCGTTGATTGTTCACCTGGATCCCGTAGCCGCAGTTTTCCAGTTGGTTATCGGTAATGAACAGGCCGACCAGACCTGCGCCGGCGAACCAGGCCCCGTAAATGTTCGCGCGACTCGTCGCAGCGCTCGTGGTACGGGTGACGATGCGATTGCCGCGAAACCTTTGGTTTACCGCGCCGTCCACCCCGTTCCAGACACCCTGCATCGGTGTGGAGTCCTTGTTGTGAAGGTCGAACACCACCCCGTCAACAAACGTATCGGATCCCCCCCATGAGAATGCACTGAGGGCGGCAGCCGTCAACGCCCCTTTGAGCACGGCGCCTTCGCCTGCCGTGCTGACACCGTGTGCATCGATTCGATTCGAAAACCGATAGGGATGCCCACGCAGAAACACGATGCCAATCGATTTGGCACGCGCATCCGCGTACATCGCATTGAGCGCCAGCGTGTCGTCGGCAATCCCATCGCCAATCGCACCGTAGCGCTTCGGCGTTAGACAGTCAGCGGTATCGTCGATGGCTGTCGCCACACGCTTGCCCTGCGCCAGCGCCAACGGGGCATTCCGGAGCGCGACTGCGAGCGAAGCTGAAGCAACGAGAAACTGGCGTCGTCTGTTCATGGCACGGATCCCCTGCACTCCTTACGCGGAGCAAGAAAATATTCGGCCGATACGCCTCGGCCGAATCCGCAATACGCAATACGCAAATGCAGGTTCATCTCAGGCATTTCGCTACAACGATCGATAGATAGAGCGCCGTCGCGCTCAACCCGGCCGTCGTTGCCCTGACGATCCCAATGACGCCCCACCAGCGAAACGCAAGCGGGACGAGCACGACGAGCAACATCCCCTGAAGTATCGTCGCCTGCGTTACGGCCTTCGGCATACCGGCAGCCCGCACGTATGCGACGAGTAGAGCGATCAGCGCACAGACGGACATATTCACGACGAAAGCACGAAACAGCGGGATGGCCGACAGCCAACCTCGCCCCAGAACCGCAATGACCAGCGGCTCGGCGATCGCACGCAGCCCGATCGCGCACACCGTCAACAGGCAGGCAGCCACGACAAGCGTTCGTAGAAAGCGTTGCGCCGTCAAATGTGGGTGCTCGCGGTGACGCGCCGCTAACGTCGGAAACAAATATTGCGACATTGCCATTGCACCGTCAGCGAGGAGCATCTGCGCGAGTCGAGACGCCACCTGATAAGCGCCCAGGGATTCGGCGCCCAGTAGTCGCGCAACGAACACCTTGTCAAATTGATTCAGCGCAAGCGTCACGACACTCGCTCCCCATACCCACCGGCTGAAGCGCAGGTAGTCCGCAACGCCTTTCCATGAGGCACCAATCGGAACCCGCGTACTCAGCGTTTTCCAGCTCAGCGCAACCTTCAACAAGTCTGCGCAAAGCGTGCCGACGAGTGCGGCGACCGGACCGACCCCACCGGCGGCGAGTCCAACAGCCGTTGCGCAGTCGGTCAGACCCGCACTCGTCTCGACGCATGCAACATAACGAAACTGCCGCTCGCGCTGCGCAACGAAATAGGCCGGCGAAATCATCCCCCGAAAAAGCGGCGCAACGGCAGCCAAGAAGAACAGCGAGCGCTCGTCGCCGAGCCGGAAGGCGGACGCGAGCAACGGCGCAAGGGCAAAGCCGAAACAACCGATGACAACGCCGCGCAAGGCGAGCATCGTCAGTGCACCGCCAAGTTGAGCGTCTGTCGGCGCGTCGCGCGCCTGGACAATCGCCTGAGCGAGTCCCGTGTCGGACAAGGCCTCCGCGATGGTCAGGGCCAGCATAGCGCCCCCGATCGCGCCCACAGCGGCCGGCCCGAGCATCCGCCCAAGCAGCAGAAACTTCACGGCGACGAGCGCCCGGACCACCGCCTGCTGAAGCAGCACCCAAGTCACCGCCGACGCGTGCCAGCCGACGCTTCTCCAGGCTGTTCGTATCAACGCACGGGCCCGCATCATGTCCGCGTGCCCAACACATGACCGCCGGCGCAGCGCACGCCCAGCCTGCCTGCCTTCCTCACACATTTGCTCGCGCTCCGAAGGATCGAGATTCGGACCAACGCAGTGACTGTCGCGCGACCTGCCGCTCGGCGTCTGCGCGGCTCGCGCCCGGATCGACCTTGCTTCCTTGAGCGCGGCAGCGCGGGGCAGACACGGCCATCAATCCGGGTCCTGACGCACGTAGTAACCGTATGCCGCGTGACGGTAGCGCCCGTTCTTGGACCCGTATCGATACCGGCCGGACCCAAGCTTCATCCCGTTGAAGAGAACCCCTTTGACGCCGGCACCCGCAGCCGCGAGGCGCTTGGTTGCCTCCTCGAGTTCGCCGAGTTTGGTCAATTGATAGCGGGCCACGAGAAACAGGACCCCTGCGCAAGCGCCGACCGCCTGCGCATCGGACACGAGAAGCGCAGGAGGCGTGTCGATCAGTACGATGTCGTAACGCTCCCGAAACATCGCAAGGTGCCCGCGAAATGCATCCGACTGAAGCAGCTCGGACGGGTTGGGCGGGAAAGCGCCCGATGAAACGAAATCGAAGCCGCTGCCGATCGCCCGATGCGTGACTTGCTCAACGGTTTTCGTACCGGCAATGAGGTCCGAAAGGCCGACGTCGCGCGAGACGCCGCAGTACGCGTGCAAGCTCCCGCGACGCATATCGGCGTCGATCAGCAGCACGTGCTTTCCCGCGGCGGCCAGCACTTCCGCAAAATTGGCTGACACGAACGACTTGCCGATCCCCGGTGTGGGTCCCGTGAAGACGACGACATTCGATTTGGTGCCGAGCATGGCAAATTGCAGCGCTGTGCGCAGGCTGCGCAAGCTCTCGACGGCCGGCTCATGCGAATGCTTGCGCGCAAGCAGCGTTAAAGGCTGGCGGCCGCGGGCGGCATCGCGCATCATCGTTTCCTGGGTGACACTGAACGGAACAGTCGCGAACACGTTGATGCCGAGCCGCGTCTCGATATCGTGCGGATCTGCGACACCGTCGAACAGGCTGCCGCGGACATACGCGGCCAGGATCCCGAGGATGACACCCCCGCCCAGCGACAGGGCGAGCACGAGCAGCGGCTTCGGTTGCACCGGCGTCTCGGGCAGTACGGCATCATCGACCAGCCGCACACTGCCCACCTTCCCAGCCGCCACGATCTTCAATTGCTCCGACGTGTTGAGCAAATCCGTATAAAGCTGCGTGTCGACCTGGACGTCGCGCATGAGGCCGACCGCCTGCTGTTCGACGTCGGGCAACGCTCGGATCGATCGAGCAAAGCCATCCGCCGTGTTCGTCAACGTGCGCATCTGTTCGTCCAGCGCGACGACGCTCGCGTTGCGGGCACCGAAGCGCGTCAACAACAGCTCGCGCTGGACGCGCAAGTCCACGAGCTTCGTCTGCGCGTCGGCCGATTGCGCGAGCAGTTGCTGCGCTTCGGCATTCAAATCGAAGCTGTTGTGCGCGTCGCGAAAGCGCGTGTATTTTTCCTCCGCCCGCTCGAGCTGGCGCCTCAGGTCGGGCAGTTGCCTGTCGAGAAAGGCTACCGACTTCGCTGCCTCCGCCGCTTTTCGCTGAATATTCTGGGAAACGTAGGCATCCCCAATCTCGTGCATCGTGTCGCGGCATCGCTGCGGGTCCGCACATTTGAGCGACGCGGCAATAACGCTTGAGTCCTTTGTTGTCTCCAATACGTTCAGCTCGGTCTGCAGCTTGTCGATCGTCTCGAGCCTCGACGCACGTTTCAGCACGAATCGCGCACCCGCCTTCGCTTCGATCGCCGTCACATCGAGCACCACGACTCCGTCCTCGAAGGCGAACCGCTCGGCCCGGCCAACATGCCCGTCGAACGTGCGGTCCTCGATGGGGGAACTCAGACGGTAGCGACCTGCGCCCATGTAGGTCAGATCGAAGCGCTTCTCATAGAGCGTTTCCGGAACCTCGAATGCCTCGACGGCGATTCGCTCGCGCCCCCACACAAACCCACCGAAGCAGAAGAGACCGGGAGCAGACAGCCCTGTGCTATGTGCGGCGATGAATCGCCCGATCAGCGGGAAGTAACGTGGCCGTGCGGCGATATACAAATGCAAGGCATCGACAGCGCGCGACACGACCATGCGCGAACGCAGAATCTCGATCTCCGTTTTGGCCTGAGTCTTGATGTCGAACACCGACGACAGCTCACCGAGCAGGTTCTGCGTCGAATCGGCACTCGCCTCCACCTGGATCAGTACGTCCGCTTCGTAGATGGGCTCAGCCAGCAGCGCATAGGCGCCGCCGAGCAAAACCATGGCGACGACAAAAGCGGCAACATACCAGCGCGCCCCCCAAATGAAATCGACGTATTGCGAAAGCTCTACATCGTCGGCGGTTTGCATCGGCAGGTCGTGCCTCGACGGATCGAGCGGGCCCAGCGGCTCTGACGGCTTCATGCATTGTCCTTGTTATTTGATACTTTCTGCATCGGCAAAACGGCGCTGCATGCCTCGCTGCTCGACCCTGCGTAAAAGCGTCAGGCGGGCCGCCCACACTTCGGCCGCCTGCGTCAGCTGTTCCACCGCCTGCGCATAGCGACCGTGCGAAAGCCGGTACGGATCGACGATGTCGACGCTCGACAGCGCAAACACCTTCCCGTAGGCGTGCGCGTATCTGCGTTCGATGAAGGCCTTTTGCGCCCGCTCGGCGGTCAGGATCAGATCGGCTTGCGACACGATCGACACAGTAAGGCGCCGGCTGCGGTGACCCGATATCTCGATCCCGCATCTGCGCAGCGCGGCGACAGCCTTCGGATCGGGCGGATGTCCGTCCACCGCGTCAAGTCCCGCCGAACTCACCTGAACACCCGGCTGCAGGGCAGCCAGCAAACCTTGCCCCATCGGACTGCGGCAAATATTCGCCGTGCACACGATCACGATCGATCGAATCATGGTCGGTGGCTTCCTTTCGCTAACGCATACCGCGCGCGTGATGCCGTGCGCCACCTGCGTCGAGTGCGACGAGTGCCGCAACGAACGCGCCGAGGATTCGCGTACGATCCCAATGCTCCAGTGCGTAGCGCCGGCCGGCGTTTCCCAGGCGACTCGCCAGTTCAGGGTCGTCGGCCAGCGTCTCGACTGCACGTGCAAGCGCCGCGGCATCTCCCGGTGGGCAGGCGATGCCACACCCTGTCACGATGGCAGCCACCTCGCTGCATGCATCGACCGTGGCAACGACGGGTTTGCCGCTGGCGAGCATGCCCGCGAGCTTGGAGGGCATGACGAGATCGGCCACGTCCGCGCGCTGCGGCAGCAGATGAACGTCCGCGCTTGCAAGCAGGTCCGGCACCCGGTGCGCCGGCTGCAGCGGCAAGAACTTGACGTTACGCAACCCCTCGCAGTGTTCGATGAAGGCATCGCGCCCGGCGCCCTCACCGCAGAAGACAAACTGGATGTCCGCACGGTGCGCAAGCAGACGGGCCGCTGCAGCAATGACCTCGAAGCCCTGCTTGCGTCCCATGCTGCCCGAGTAGAGGCATACCGTGTCGCCGGCCGAGAGGTGCAGCGAATCACGATAGGCGCGCGTGCCGTCCGCGCAGGCGCGCCGTGTCACGTCGATCCAATTCGGCAGCGACACGAGCCGCGCAGCGTCGGTGCCCTTCGCGTGGGCTCGCGCCAGCATTTTGGATGAGATCGACGAGACGACATCGAAGCGCCGGAGCAGCCACCCCTCGATGCGCAGCGCGAGCCCACACAGCCAGGCAGCCTTGACGATACCGAGCTTGAGCGCGGCATCGACCTCATAGTCCTGCACATGCAGCCAGCACTTGGCGCGGGACAGTCTCGCAACGGCCCAGGCCACGGGTGCACTCATCAAACTCGGTGCGACCACCCAAATGACACCGGGGCGCCAGACACCCAAGCGTGCCATCACAGGCAACGTGGCCGCAGCGAAGCTCAGATGATGCAAGAGCCTTCTCGCGCCGGTCGGATCGACCGGGACATACAGCGGACAGCGATAGACGACCAATCCTGCGCGGGAACGCTCGACGCGATAACGGTTTGCGTATCCGTCGAAGCGGCGCCAGGCGGGGTAATACGGCTGCGCCGTCACGACAGCGACTTGGATGCCGGCTTCGAGCAGCGCGTGAACGAGCTCGCCCGTGTACTTCCCAATGCCGACCGCCTCCGGTGCGTAGTTCAGGCTGTAGACGACCACGCGCGGTGACCGCCCGGCCGGGTCAGCGTGCGTCGGGGGCTGTCGCACGACATCGTGTAAAGGCGCCTCGCGGTGGCTCATCGTGCCGCGCCCCGCAAACGAGCCCGAAACTCGCTCGGCGAAACGGCCAAGCTCCGCCTGAACAGCTTCGCGAGCTTGTCGCCGTTGCGCATGCCGCAACGGCGCGCAATCTTATCGACGGGCAGGTCCGTCTCGGACAGCAGGCGGCAGGTCATCTCAATCCGTACGCGGCGCAAGAACGCCGAGGGGGTCACCTGCATTTCCCGCTTGAAGCAACGCAGGAAGTTGCGCTCGCTCATCACCGCGGCGCGGGCGGCGTCAGCCACGGTGATCGGCTCATCGCAATGCGCGAGCAGCCAACGCGCCGATTCGCGTATTTTTTGAGCGGCGGAGCGCTCGCATGCGTCGGCGATCAGCGCGCCATGTATTCGAGTGCCGCCGGGCAAGGCTTGGTCGGCGACAGCACAGGCTCGCGCTTCCCCCAAGTCCCGCGCGATCTGCGTGAGGACGCTGCAAAGCAGCGGATCTTGCTTGCCCCTACTGTCGGCGGCCCCCTCCTGCAACGGCAAACCGCGTGGCGGCACTTGGCTGAATACACCCTGCAACAGACCGAGCATGCGGGCTTCGTGGGGCGCCAGCGTCGCACCGACGCGTGCGGAGTCGCCGATGACGTACAGCGCGTGCAAGTCGGTGAGGCACCCTAGGTCGAACCGGTCCACCGATACACGCAGCGACGACGACGAGGCGATCGCCGCGCGGTCGATCGCCGCCAGACGCACACGGTACGGCTCGGCGCCGTTTTCCGCGCGCACCATCCGGTTTGCGACGCGAAACAACTCGACAACAGTGCCCGCTTCGATCAATGAGAAGCCGTCGAAGAGCAGGATCGCAACGTCTCGCGGCCCACCGGCGCCTGCGCTCGAAAGCGGCATGCCTCGCGGCGTCCCCTCCAACTGCTGCGGCGCACGCCACTGCGGCTGCGACGTCGGGGCCGGCTGCGGATCCCGATACGGACTGTTCATGAGTTCATCCTCGATTGGAGAGACGCCGCACGGCGCTGCGTCGAACGCACGCCGAATGTGCGACCTCATTTCGTGAGCACCGCGCCGGTCAGGCCGGCGTTGATGGCGGGCAACAGCAGACTCAGTACACGGCTGAACCGCACGAGCGCATTGCCGTCGACGTAGACGACGTCGTGCGGTTCAAGCTCGAACTGGTTCGCCAGCACCATCGCGACGGGCGAGCGCGCATTGAGGTGAAACACCTTGGGCACGCCGCGCTGCGCCCCTCGAATGACATAGAGTTGTGCGGCGTCTGCGCTCGCGGAATTGATGCTGCCGGCTTGCGAGAGTGCGTCGACAAGCGTCAATTCGCCGCTCGCGAGCGGCACCGCGGTAGTTGGCCGGGCCACCTCGCCCATCACATAGACGCCGTTCTCGGCGCGGGGCACAACGCGCAGGAGATCGCCCGGCTCGAGCACGATCCGCGCGGGGTTCTCCCCCAACGCGAGCATGCGCGGCAAGTTAACGGGATACGAGACGCCGCCGCGCACAAGCACCATACGGCTTTGATCGGCCGTATCGCTGAATCCGCCCGCTCGATTGACGGCCTCGAACAGTGTCATGCGGACGTCGTCGATCGGCACGACGCCAGGTTGGCGCACCTGACCTTCGACATAGACCTGCTTGGCACGATAGGACGCGACACGAACCGTGACTTCCGGGTTGCGAAAGGCGCTCGGCTTCGACAGTGCCGCGACAAGACGCTCTTGCGCCTCGCTCGCCGTCAATCCGGCCACCTGCACAGCACCTGCGTAGGGAAACCGCACGTCGCCCCTTTCGTCTACGATAAAGCCGGGCATCGGTTCGGACGTACGCGCATTGTTCGCGGCAGTGCCCGGACTCTGGGCACCGAGCGCAGCGACCAGTTCAGGGTGGTCCCACACGGTAATTTGCAGGACATCGCCGGTACCGATCCTGTAGGGGCCCTGTCCGCTCGCGGTCAACGTATCGGCAGGAACGCCACGCGTCTGAACCGCATCTTGCAGTGTTGCGATCAGCCCGCCGTCGATCTCGGTGATCGGCACCTGAAGCTCGGCAGCGTCCCGCCCACCCGCGTCGTGCGCGATGCTCACCGTAGCCGATTCGCTCATGCGCATGCCCGGTGCGATGCTGCAGGCCGACAGCACAGTGCATGCAAGCACCGCGGCGACTGTCCACCTGTGACGGCGCGAAGACGCGACGTCCGGTCTCGGCGCTTCGAGCGAGACCGCGTCTCCAGCCGCGTCGCGATGCTGACCGTCACCGCCTCGCACGACGCCTTTGGAGACGCCGCTGTTCCAATCTATCACCGTTAGTACTCCTATCTTCACTTAAAGCAAAAGCTACGCTCGCCGAGCGTGTGTCTTCGCAATGAGATTGGTTATGAATGGTTATGCATGCGCCATGAGCGCGGGTGCATCCTCGTCCAACCGTCGATGCGGTGCTGCACCGGGCCACCAGTACTGCATGGAGCGTGCCAATCGCGAACTTCGCATCGCTCGAACCGCTCCGCCAGGCACGCTCATGCGGCTTCGGCTCAACGCCCGCGCCGCTCTTCGACGCAGCAAGCCTCACTTGAAGTGAGGGCCTGGTTTTCAAATATTCGATGCGCGTGTCTGCACGTTACGTAACAGGTGGTGGCGTACGCACGAAACATCCGTGCGCTACCCCCTGGGCCTGCTCTACTGCTGCGCTTGAGTGTGTTGCTCATCTGCGTTTTCTGCGGGCTCGGGCTGTCGCTGATGCGATGCCGTCGGCGAGCGCACCGCACGATCCGCGTAACGCGCGTAGGCGTCGCGCATACGCGGCAACGCCGATGCGAAGTATTGCGCGCCGAAACGCCCGTCGTTGAGCACTTCTCTCGACGCGTCGTAGGCAAAAGGCAACTGCCGGGCGCCGTCGTTCGACAGATAGTTGGTCGCGCCGACCTCGGTGCGCAACGTCGGAGAGAAACTCGGCGTGCCGGCAAGCGTCACGAGACCGGGATGCATGCCCGCGCGCGGCGTCAACGGGACACTGACCGACGCCCCGACGAAACTGCCGCGTCCGCTATGGACGCCCGTGAGGCTCACCGCGACGTCGTCGAACCAGCGTGTGAGTGTCACATGCGGCCCGCGGTCGCCTGCCTCGTAGCGCGCGACGCCCGCCTCCACCCACAGCTTCCACTGCGGCGCGGCGAATCGGTAGCTGAGGTCGGCCGTTTTCAAATCGGCCAACCCGCGTTCGCCCGGTTCATGGTGAAGGTAGGCGAGACGCAAACGAACCAGATCGTCGCGGCCGGGAATGAATGCAATCGCTTCGTTCTCGATACCGAGGTAGTGAAAATCGAGGCGACCGACAGTCGCAACGTCGATGACATGCGGACCGATATGGAATGTCTGAGCCACACCCGCATTGGCCAGACCGCCGCGCAGACGATCCGCGTCGAACACGCGGCCGCGGTCCATATTGCGCGTGTTCGCCAGCGGCGCAATCACGCTCGCGACCAACTCGCCGCCTCGCCAAAGCGGCACGAATGCCTCGACGTTCGCGCCAGCCGAAATATCGAAGACGCCATACTCGGTGCCGTAGACGTAGTTGAGCACGGGCGAGATGCGCACGCGCACCGCGGTATGGTTGCGTCTGTTGCCGTACCACACCACGCGCTGCTCGTCCTCGGTACGCGACCCGCGCATGGACAGCGCATCACGCACGGCGGTCGGGTCGCCGTCCGCAAGAAAGCGCAGGTACGCCTGCCTCGGCACTGTGACCTCGCCCACCGGTGCGCCGGCTTTCATGATGACGGCGCGCACGAACGCGGTACTGCCGGGCGCCCCCTCCGATGCAGCGCCGAGTACGACGCCGAGTGCGTCGGCTTCGTTTTGCCCGAAGCGATGATTCTCGTATTCGACGACGAGCACACGCCCAAGCAAGCCCACCCTGACGCGCTCGAGTCCCGCTGCCCTCAAGCGGGCAAAGACCGCGTCGAGTGCGGCCAGCGTTTGTGTCGATACTGCACCGGTCTCGCCGGCACCATCGGGTCCTCGCGAATTCATGGTCGGCCTCGATTGCGCGCTGCCCGACACCGTCGCCTCGGAGACCGTTGCGAGGACGGGTACCCGACGCACGCTTGTTCGAGCCGCGGGCGCTTTGCGTGCGCCGTCCGGCGCCGCATACCCGCCGGCATCGGACAGATCAGGCTGATCGGGCAACCGAGCGGCGGCAAGCGCGTCGCGGTCGGCGAGCGCTTGCGCCGCCTGCCCATCGCCGAATCGATGCCCGAGCGGGAACCGTACGCCGACCGAGAAGCTTGTGCGCGCTGCAACGCCGTCGGTGGACTTGAGGGCGCGCCCGACGGACGCGACGACACTCGCGTCGGCAAGCCAGTGCACGGACGGCGACACGTAGCGAAGGCCCGCATAGGGGGTCTTGGCATCCTCTTCCAGCAACAAGGAGAGCCCCGTGCGGCCGACATCGAGTGCCAGCCCGCCGAAGATGCCTTTCAGACGATCGCCCCGTCCGTATCCGAGCGTGAAGCTTGCCGGTCCGAGCGCCTCCGTGACGACCCCGTATGTGGAGCGCAGGAAATGGGTCTGACCGCCCACGTCGCTGACGCCAAACGCGATCTGCGGCTGCCAGCTCGCGAACTGCGGCACCTGGACCTTTACGTTGGCCATCAAATGACGAAAGACGAACCGGTCGCCGCCCGGAAGCTGCGGCGGCACATCGCCGCGATAGTCGGCAAGCCCGCCTGACACCTCGACGTACGGCAAAATGCCAACGCCGGCCGCGTAAAAGTGTGCGGCGTTCGCCACACGCCCGTAGCGCGGGTCGAGGTCGTTGTCGTACAGCAGTTCAGCACCGCCTTCAGGCAGGACGAATCCGTAGGGGATCACGAGTCCGCCGGACTGCCCCAGGGCATTCAGCGCGGGAACGACCGCATGAGCAGGTGCTGCGGCAACGAGTGCTGCCGTGGCAAGGACGGCGCGGCACGGACCGGGTTTCGTTCGCATGGGTCAATAAGCACCCGGGCCGACGAACCCTTTCAAGAGGGTTGCGGCGATGATGCGCAGATCGAGTCCGAAAGACCAGTTGCGCAGGTAGTAGAGGTCGAACTCGACGCGACGCTGCATCTTTTCGATCCGGTCGGTCTCACCGCGCAGCCCGTTGACCTGCGCCCATCCGGTGATGCCGGGTTTGATGCGGTAGCGATGGATGTAGCCGTCCACGAGCGGCTCATAGAGTTCGTCGTGCTCGAGCGCGTGCGGCCGCGGACCCACAACCGACATGTCGCCGCGCAGCACGTTCAAGAACTGGGGCAGTTCGTCCAGGCTGGTGCGCCGCAGGAAGGCGCCAACGCGCGTCACACGGGGATCGTGCCGCGTCGCCTGGCGCACGACGCCCGCTACCTGGCTGTGCGCACGCATGGTGCGAAACTTGTAGATCGTGAACGGTCGGCCGTCCGCCCCCTTGCGACGCTGCTTGAACAGGATGGGCCCCGGCGACGAGAGTTTGACGGTCAGCGCGATCACGAGCATCAACGGCGAAACGGCGACGAGCGCGAGGCCTGCGAACACCCGATCAAACAGCGCCTTCGCGGCGAGCGCGTCGGCGGAGAGCGGTAACGCCACAAGATTGATGGCCGGCGTTCCGAGCAAATCGACCATGCCGCCATTGAAGACAGCCACACTTCGCACGTCGGGCAGGAAGCGGATATTCACGAGGTCATGCCGGAACGCGGCAGTGCAGCGCAGAATGGTCCGCTCGTCGCTGAGCGGCAACGCCAGCCAGACTTCGCGTATTCCCTGCGCGCGCACGGCGCCGGCGAAGCGCTCGAGCGCCGCGTCGCCCGCGCAAGAGTCGCCGTCACTACAGACATCGAGCGTCGCGCCGACCACGAAACCGCTGCCCGGTGCGCCCGCGATCTTGCGTGTCAACTCGTTTCGGTGCTCGGGTCGCGCAACGATGGCTACACCGCGCAGGTTCAACCCTGCATGACGGACGTGGGCAAGCACACGCTGCACCGCTACGCGTGAGGCAGCCAGCGCACCGCAGGTCAGTGCGCTCCAGTCGGCGAACCAGATGCGGGAAAGATCGCCGGACGCATGCAGTGCAAACATCAGTACGACGTTGCACGCCTGCACCATGGCCCAGGCGCATGTCACCCGAGCCACCCACTGGGCGAGCGAGCGCCCCCGCCACGAATCGTAGACCCCGACCTGCGGAAATACGGCGAGCACAAGCGCCGCCGCACACGCAACGGACAGTGCTTCGGTCCGGAATTGCGAGAAGCCGTCGACGTGGAGCGTCGTGGCGATCGCAGCGCCGCCGATAATCAGCGCAACATCGAATGCCGGCGCAAGCCATGCACGCGTACTAGCCATCAGGGTTCTCCCAAGAATCAAAACTGCTTGGAAAGCGCTATCCGTTGCCGCAGCGCACCGTGCAAATGCCGCGCACCACCCGCAACCAGGCAACGCGTGGGGCGCTGAATCATTAGGACTACGATTCGAAATGACGGGGATTCGTCGTGCCGACGGGCTGCCGCTATGATTCGCGGGCAGCCCGCTTCCGTCCGGGCGTGGCGCAGACCGACCGGCGCTCAGCTACGTCCATAGCGGTCTTCGAAGCGGACGATATCGTCTTCGCCAAGGTACGCACCGGATTGCACCTCGATCAACTGCAGCGGCAGCTTGCCCGGATTTGACAGGCGATGCTTGACCCCGAGGGGGATGTACGTCGACTCGTTCTCACCGAGGAGCAGCGTCTCATCGCCTCGCGTCACTAGTGCAGTGCCGCTGACGACAATCCAGTGTTCGGCTCGATGGTGATGCAGTTGCAAAGACAAGCTCGCGCCCGGCTGCACGACGATCAGCTTGACTTGGAAGCGTGCGCCGTTCGCCACCGCGGCGAATGTGCCCCAGGGCCGTTTCACCGTGCGAGGCGCCTTTGCTTCGGGGGCTGCGCGGGCGCTCATCCGCTCGACGAGTGCCTTGAGGTTGCCGGCATGCCGGCGGCCGGCAACCAGCACGGCGTCCTCGGTCTCCACGACAACGACGTCCGAGACGTCCACGCAGGCGACGAGGCGCGCATCGGCTTTCACGAACGAACCGCGCGTGCCCTCCAACTCGACGCGGCCTTGCGTCGCGTTGCCGTTTTCGTCCTTCTCGGCAATCTCGTAGACCGCGTCCCAACCACCGAGGTCGGACCAACCGGCATCGAGCGGCACGATGACCGCCGGGACGCCGCTCGCGGAAAGACGCTCCATGACCGCATAGTCGATCGAATCGTTCGGAACCTGTGCGAACCGTTCGGGCTCAGGCGTGAAGCGAGCGCCGTTGCGCTCGCCGGCCGAATAAGCAGCGAGACAGGCTGTATGCATCGTCGGGCTTACCGCTGCGAGAACCTCGAGCCATACGCTCGCTCGCATGACGAACAGCCCGCTGTTCCAGCAATAATCGCCCGAGGCGACGTAACGGTGCGCGAGCTCCAGCGCCGGCTTTTCGACGAACCGGTGCAGCGAGCGTGTGCCATCCGCTCGAAGTGCGCCCATCTGCAGATAGCCGAAGCCGCTCTCAGGCCGGGTCGCCGGCACGCCGAGCAGGACGATCGCCCCTGCGGCCGCGTGAAGTGCGGCCGTCGCCAAGGCGCGCTCGAATGCCGACACGTCGGCGATCGCGTGGTCGGCCGGCATTGCGATCATGATCGCGTCGTCGCCCTGCTCAGTGAGCATCGCGGCTGCAAGCGTCAGCGCGGGCGCCGTATTACGCCCCGCCGGCTCGAAGATATAACGCGCATCCACACCACGCTCGGCGAGTTGCTCGACGGTGGCGTCCTTGAGGTCCTGCGGACAGACAATGATCGGCGGCAGCACCGTGTGGGCGGTCGCGAGGCCCGCCGTGCGGGCAACAGTGGCCTGCAGCAACGAGTCCCGACCCACGAGACCGAGCAATTGTTTCGGACACTGCTCGCGTGACATCGGCCAAAGGCGCGTGCCTTTGCCACCGGCGAGCACGACCGGCGCGAGTGCCGGTTCCGCGCTCGAATGCGGCGTCCTCGTCGCCGTTCGTACTTGCATGGTTCAACGCTCCTTGGGGATATCGACGCTCAACATTTCCCAAAAAAAGCCACCTCAGCCCACGGTGCCGGCACCGCCTGTACCACCGGTGCCGCTCGAACCGCAACCGCCCGCTCGCGATCCGAGCGTATACATTCCGCTCAGCGTGCTGAGCGTCGGTTGGCCTGTCTTGTCGAAGAGGTTGAACGCTTGCAGCAACAGGACGTCGGTGTCGGCGTCCGCCCCATACGCCGTGTTGAGCCCCAAAACGGCGTAGATATTCAACTTGTAGGTCGACTGAATGAAAGCGAAAACCCGATTCTGCGTATCGTTGACGAAGCCCGCGGTACCGAGCGCACTCCTGAACGCGGCATTCGCCCTAAACGCATCGACGATTTGTTGGGCTGCCCCTTTCGCGGAGGTCGGCGCCCCAATGTTGCAGCGCCCTGCCGCATATTGGGCAACCATCTGAGTGATAGGCGTCACGTTCAAAATCGCGCTATTGGTCGATTCGATCGAAACCAAGGTCACGTCGCCGGTCTGACTCGTTGCTTCGACGATGCAATCACCCGGTGCGGGCAGCGTGATCTTGAAAGCGCCAGTCGCGCTGGTCGTCGTCGAGTTCGCTGCTCCGTTGCCGCAAACGACCGTTACCGTCGCATTGACCATGGGCGGTCCTTCTTCTGCGACCCCCTGGAACGTGAGACTTGGCGCCGCGTTATCGTTGCCCCCTCCGCAAGCTGCCAGCACCCCGCCCATGCTCAGCGCCAACGCGAGCCTTATTCGCTGCCATCGGTTCAATCCGTATTCCGTCATTGTTCGCCTCATGTCCAGGTTTTCTACGGGTGGCAATCCGGCTCGACTCTAACGACTCTGCGCGCACGACAGTAATTCGTTGTCCTATCTATTGAGCATCGGGGCGCTGAAATTTTTCGACTTGTCGAACTGCGCGCTTTAGTCGAGAACACGCTTTGCTGCGCAGCGGCATCGACACGCAGAGACCATGCCAACGAAGCACTGCGTCACGCTCGTGGGCGCGGCGTGCGTGGGGCGCACGGTGCCGGATGTCGTTGACCGCGCGAGCGCGAAGCGGCGGGCGGGGTCGATTCTCAGCATGTCGAACTTGCGGAGCCTGCGTTACGTAACGCGTGTCGGCCGCGGCAGGGAACGCGTGCGGGCGCGCACTCGCAGGAAAACGCCCGCCTGGCGTAAAATACGCGCTTTCCTTCCCCAAGCGCATCAACATGACCCTCGCCTCCACGCCCGAGATCATTGCCGAGCTGAAGGCCGGCCGTATGGTGATCCTCGTCGACGAAGAGGATCGCGAAAACGAGGGTGACCTCGTGCTGGCGGCCGATTTCGTCACGCCTGAAGCGATCAACTTCATGGCCCGCTACGGCCGCGGGCTCATTTGCCTCACGCTCACGCAAGAGCGCTGCAAGCTGTTGAACCTGCCGCTGATGACTTACCGCAACGGCACGCAGTACGGCACGGCGTTTACGGTCAGCATCGAGGCGGCCGAAGGCGTTACGACGGGTATCTCTGCCGCAGACCGTGCGAAAACGATCGCAGCGGCGGTGGCGCGCGACGCCCGCGCCGAGCACATCGTGCAGCCCGGGCACGTGTTTCCGATCATGGCGCAGCCGGGCGGCGTGCTCGTGCGTGCGGGTCACACCGAGGCCGGATGCGACTTGACCGCGCTCGCAGGCTTGACGCCGGCCGCCGTGATCTGCGAAGTCATCAACGACGACGGCACGATGGCCCGTCTGCCCGATCTGCTCGCGTTCGCAGCCGAACACGGTTTGAAGGTCGGCACGATCGCCGATCTGATCCACTATCGCAGCCGCACCGAGTCGATTGTCACGCGCGTCGCCGAGCGCACGATGCAGACGGCGCACGGCGCGTTCCGCGCAGTGCTCTACCAGGACCAGCCGAGCGGTTCGCCGCATCTCGCGCTCGTGCGCGGCAACCCGAGCCCCGAACACGACACCCCCGTGCGCGTGCACGAGCCGCTGTCGGTGCTCGACCTGCTCGAAGTCGGCACATCGACCCACTCGTGGACGCTCGACGCGGCCATGAAGGAAATCGCCGCGCGCGACCTCGGCGTCATCGTCTTGCTGAACTGCGGCGATACGAAGGAACACCTGATCGACGTCTTTCAGGCGTTCGACCAGGAGGAGAAGGCGGCCGAACTGAAGCGCCGGCCCGTCGATTTCAAGACCTACGGCGTCGGCGCGCAGATTCTGCGCGAACTCGGCGTCGGCAAGATGCAAGTGCTCTCGAACCCGCGCCGGCTCGGCAGCATGTCGGGCTATGGTCTCGAAGTCACGGGTTTTGTGCCGATGCCGGGCGCAGCGCCGGCGCACGGGGCATAATCGCCTCTTGCGCCATCACGTCGGTCGCCCTCACACTCACTTTCAACGGACCCATTTATGGAAATCGGACAATACCAACCGAACCTGGACGGCGACGGCCTGCGTATCGGCATCGTACAGTCGCGCTTCAACGAACCCGTCTGCAACGGCCTGGCAGACGCCTGCATCGAAGAACTCGAACGGCTTGGCGTGGTCGGCGAGGATGTGCTGCTCGTGACCGTCCCGGGCGCGCTCGAAATCCCGCTCGCACTGCAAAAGCTCGCGGAAAGCGGCCAATTCGACGCGCTGATCGCGCTCGGCGCCGTCGTCCGCGGCGAAACGTATCACTTCGAGCTCGTCTCGAACGAGAGCGGTGCGGGCATCACGCGCATCGGCCTCGACTTCAGCATTCCCGTTGCCAATGCGGTCCTCACGACCGATACCGACGAGCAGGCCGTCGCACGCATGACCGAGAAGGGTCGTGACGCGGCGCGCGTGGCTGTCGAAATGGCGAACCTGACGGTCGCGCTCGAGCAGTTGGGCGGCGACGATGACGATGAAGAAGGCGAAGAAGAGGACGAGGAATGAAGAGTGCCCGCCGTCGCTCCCGCGAACTGGCCACGCAGGGGCTGTATCAGTGGCTGCTGTCGGGTGCGCCCGCCGGTGAAATCGACGCGCAGTTGCGCGGCGCCCAAGGTTTCGACAAAGCCGACAAGGAACATCTCGATGCGATCCTGCATGGCGTGATCCGCGATGCGGCCATGCTGTCGGCCGATCTGACGCCGTGCCTGGACCGTCCGATCGAGCAGCTTTCGCCCGTCGAGCGGGCAGTGCTGCTCGCGGCTGCGTTCGAATTCCGCAACTGCCTCGATATCCCCTATCGCGTCGTGATCAACGAAGCGGTCGAACTGGTCAAGACGTTCGGCGGCTCGGACGGTTACAAGTACGTG